>JAYZAW010000164.1:0-6025 GCA_036339495.1 Pseudomonadota bacterium
CGGGAACGCGGCCTTGCGGCCGGCCCAGAAACGTTCGCGCTCAGCCTCATTGGCGCTGGCCCGCAGGCTGATCGCGCCATGGCCGCGCGCGATGTCTTCGACCCGCCCCACCAGGTGGTCGACCTCGGCGTCGGGTCCATCCAGCTCGACGATCAGCAACGCGCCGGCGTCCCGCGGATAACCGGCCTGGGCAAAATCTTCCGCTGCGTTGATGGCGATCCGGTCCATCATTTCCATGCCGCCCGGTATAATGCCCGCCGCGATCACCGACGCCACTGTTGCGCCGGCGGCTTCGCTCGATGGAAACCCGATCAACAGGGCGCGGGCGGTCGGCGGTTTGGGCAGGATGCGCACCGTCACCTCGGTGACGATTCCGAGCAACCCTTCCGATCCGGTGATCAATCCCAGCAAATCGTATCCGTCCGCATCGAGGTGTTTACCGCCGAGGCGGATAATCTCGCCCGATATCAGCACCATTTCGACGCCCAGCAGGTTGTTGGTCGTCAAGCCGTATTTCAGGCTGTGAACGCCGCCGGAATTTTCCGCGACATTGCCGCCGATGGTGCAGGCGATCTGGCTCGACGGATCCGGCGCATAGTAAAACCCGTCACCCGACACGGCGTCGGAAATGGCGAGATTGGTCACGCCGGGCTGGACCACGGCGCAGCGGTTTTCAAGATCGATGTCCAGAATGCGGTTGAACTTGGCGAGCCCGAGGATTACTCCGTCGGCCAGGGGCAGCGCGCCGCCGGACAGCGACGTCCCAGCCCCGCGCGGCACGATTTTGATGCCGGCGTCGCCGCAATAGGCCAGCACGCGGGCAACTTCTTCCGTGGTTTCCGGCAGCACGACCACCATGGGCGGTTGACGATATGCGGTCAGCCCGTCGCTTTCATAGGTTTTCAACCCGTCCGGGTCGTCAATAACGCCATCGCCGGCAACCAAGCCGCGAAGGTCACGGACAATCCAGTCCCGCCGAGCAAGAATACCGGCATCCGGCTCCGGCATTTTCATGTCGCGCCTTCCTTAGGTTGGTGTTGCGGCCACCATGACGTTGGAACATTAGAGCATTATCGGACCGAATAGAATCATTTGCCCAACGAAAAAGGCCGCGCAAAGCGCGGCCTGAAACGACGTCACGGAATGAAAGTCAGCCTTGGCGGGCCTTGAACCGGGGATTCCTCTTGTTGATCACATAGACGCGGCCCCTGCGGCGCACAATACGGCAATTCTGGTCGCGGCGCTTGGCCGATTTTAATGAATTAAGCACTTTCATGACGATATTCCCGTTTCAACAGCGCCGGAACATAGCGGGGCCGCCCTTAGGTGTCAACGGCGGTGTCAACGGCGGCATCGAAGGCGTGGGCGCGCGTTATTCCACCGGTTTCCGTTTGATGCCGGTAAACCTGTAAATTTTCAATTCGCCGGCCTGCATGGCGGCGATCCGTCGCGACCAAAGCTCGACTTCGCGAATGACCGGAATGACCATATCTTCGCCCACCGGGTCCGTCGTGATCTGGTTGACGAATTCGGACCAGGCGTCGATCGCCATGGCGCAGTATCTGTCGGTGTCATCGGCGGCGACCCGGACATCGATCTGGTTGTCGGCCAGGAACATGCGGGCGCTGTCCTCGAACCAGGGGAAGGCTTCGCCGTTCTCGCCGGTCGGCCATTCCTGCAGCGGGCCGTCCGGTTCCGGCTCGCCGAAGAACAAATCCCAGATCACGATTTGCGCATCGACCTTGATGGAATCGATCACCGACTTGAGTATCCCTTCCTTGTCTTCAAGCCGGAAAAGAACTTCATGAATCAACGCGCCGCCATAAAAGTTATTTTTGAACTCGTATTTTTGCGGGTCGAGAACAAGGACCGAAGCCTTCTTTTCGAGACCCACGACGTCGGCCTGGACCGCGCCTTCCCCGGCATGTTCCGGATCGATTTCCCATGCCGTCACGTATGCCCCGGTTGCGGCCGCGATTTCCCGCGTGTCGCCGCCCATGCCGGCGCCGAGCTCTATCATGCTGGATGATTTATCGAGCCCCAGCGGTTGGGACAGCTCGGTCGCCATGGCGACACCGCCCGGCGAATTGAACCCATCGCCCCAAACCAACTGGGCAATTTTCCGGCGCATCTCGGACCATTTTGATTCCGGCGCGGGCTTCGTCGCGCATCGCCTGCTTGCGGGCCGCGGCCTCTTCATCGACCGGCACTTTTTCGGCGGACTTCGCAGCGGGTGCAGCCCCGGCGCCCTTTGGAGTCGGCGTTCCGTTCCACCACGCCCCAAGACAGTCCCGAAATGCCGGTTTCGGGGCATCATTGGCGTCCGGAGAGGGAGATTTTTTGAGCGAAATCACCGGTGGTTTCCCATAGCAACAACTAAAGCGCCCTGAAGCGCTGGAACAATTCCGTCTATTAGACAATATGACTGGGATATCTTAAGCAAATGTTAACTGAAATTTGACCAAATTATACGAAAGGATAAGAAACTCGAGTGCTTCCACATTTTATGCCGGCAATCGACGCGATGCCGGGCCACCGAAACTATCAAATGCATGGGTTTTGGCGAAATTAGTGGAATATGTTGATGTTGAAATTTGTTCTTGGCTTGCGATATCCGTTCGTTCTTATTATTGCCTGTGGGTTTTCGCCGGGGATCTTCGCGGGCCCCTCCTTGGCGGAAATCGAAGCTCCGGGATTACATCGTCCGAGAGCGGGAGCCGATTATAGCTTCGAGCCCAATCACAAATTATTCCAAAACCTAACCCGTAATTTGCCGGGTTTCGATTCGCGATCCCATGTGTCTTCCCGGGTGATCGCGAAAGAAATCAACGGTTACGATGTCGGTCTGAATTATTTGTATGTTCGAACCTTGGATCGGGATAATGATTTACTCGGCGCGCACAGCTTCATGCCGACGCTTGGCCGGAGCGTAAACGACCATTGTTATGTCAGCCTCCGTTATAATTATCAGAACCGGGATATTATCGGCGGCGGCGATGACGGGCGGGATTCAGGGCTGAATTTGGCCATGATCGACAATTTCCTTTATTTCATGGACGGCCAAGCTTATCTCTCGCTCGGCTATCAGGCGGAAAACGAAAACAGCAATAGCGATGAATTCGATAATTTCGGGCATGTATTTCACGCCCGGCTTAAATTGCCGGTACCCGTGAATCAGCTCAAATCCTGGGATCCGGTGGTTAATATCGGCCTACAATATTCCGACAAGACCTATGCGAATGTCTCATCCGGCATCGGCGCGGAGCGGTAAGTCGAGCGCACGACATTCAGTCTCGGCCTTGATGCCAACCTGTCCCGCCACGTCTTCGCCAAGTTCGACTACGAATATATCGACGCCCGGTCAAACATGTCGGCATCAAAATTCAATGAAAATATCGTGACCTTCTCGATCGGCGTGCGTTACTGAATCTAGCGCCATTTCCCGCCGAATGACCGGGAATATTTCATATGATCCGGCAAGGGCACTAGACACTGGCTTCGGCCTCGCACAGTTTCCAGATACGTCCGATTGGGCCGCCTTGCAGCAGTTCGGCTTCGATTTCCGCCATTTCCGCGTCACCCAGCACTTCGTACTTGCCCATGGACGCGGCGATGGCGGTGCGGCGCGCATTGTCTTCCATGATGAAGACGCCGGCGGTCATTTCCTCGATGCTGGCGCCGGTAACGACGATGCCGTGGGCGCGCAGCAATGTGGCACGGTGACTGCCCAGCGTTTCGGCCATGGCCCTGCCGCGTTCCTCGGTCATGATCAGCCGGGAATCCGGGTGGACCGGAATGCCGTCGAGGAAAATCGAGGCCAGAAAATAGGTCGGCTTCAGATCATGTTCCGACATGCCGAAGCTGGTCGCGTAATGACAGTGAAAATGGGCGACGGAATATACGTCCGGGCGGGCTTTGAGAATTTCCAGATGGATCGGCAATTCGCCGGGCAGCTTGACGTCACAACCCTCCTGACCGGCATGAAGATCGATCTCGATGAAATCCTCCGGGTGAGAGTCCAGGCCAAGCTCATGGGGTGTCATCAGAATTTTATTGGGATCATCTGTTCTGGCGCTGATATGGCCGAACCCGTCCACATAACCGCGCCCATAAAAAAACCGCCACGCCTTATTTAGCTTTTCCGCGAGTTCCAAATTTGTATCCGCCATAATCGTCACTTTCCTTACTGTTCAGAGCCCCATCATGGCGAAAAACGCCTTCAGCAGGGGACCGTCGGGGTTGCCGAATTGTTGCGCCACTTCGAAATGGTTGAGACCCGGCAAATCGAATTCCTGAACCTCGTGTCCGCGCTTGCGCAGCTCGGCGGCAAAATCGATGGATTGGCGGCGGAATTCGATTTGCTCGCCTTCGCCATAGGCGATGATCATCGGCGGCATTACCTTGCGGATATGCCGCTCGGCGCTGTTGCGCGCCGTCATCGCCATGTCGAGCCTGACATATTCGTTGCGCGAACTCAGCCGCACCGGTTCCAGGTCATACATGCCGCTGGCCGCAACGGCTCCCCGAATGAAATCCGTCGGCAGGTTCCAGTCCCGTTCCCAGTCGGTCACCGTCAATAATCCCACCTCGTGGCCGCCCGATGAATGACCGGCCACATAGAGCCGGTCAGAATCGGCGCCGAACGAGGCCGCAATTTTATAGACCCAGGCGGTCGCCGCGCGGCATTGCCGGACCAGCTCATCCATATCGACTTGCGGCAGCAGGGCGAAATTCACCGATATGAAGGCCGCGCCCGCCGCCACAAAAGATTTCGCCTGGTATGAGTTGTGGTCCTTGTGCCAGCGTGTCCACGCGCCGCCGTGAAAATAAACAACGACCGGCGGCTTCTCGCCGGTGGTGGATGAGAGGGCCGGAAAGATATCGAGTTTCTCATCCTCGGTCGGGCCGTACGGAACATCGGTCCGGCAATCCAACCGCTCCCGCGCCTCGGTGCTTTCGACAAGATTACGCTCCATATAGAGGTTGGCATTGGGCACCAGAACGCGTTGATTATACTGATCGTTGAGCTGGTCCTGATCGTAATCGAGCCAGACTTTCGGCTTGTTGGTCATTCACTGTCCTCAAAGTCAAACTGCGCGACGAGCTGTTTGCGAAACCGCCTGTCCCGTTTGAGATGCCATTCCCGGCTCATGGCCTCGCCCCGGTTTATATAGCGTTCGGCATAAAGCAGCCGCCATTGGCGGCCCCTCGTTGAGCGCGCGCCGGTCCCCGCGTTGTGAGCGCGCAGCCGGTTGTCCAGATCGGTGGTCCAACCGACATAGCTGCGCGCGCCGCCCTTGCCGCGGCTGCCCAATATATAAACGAAGGAGGCCATCCGGATTTCCGTTTGTGTCAGTCCGATTGAACAGCAATTGCCGCCCGGTTTCAAATTCCGTGAGCTATGATAGATTTCCCCCACCGGGTGGAGGGGGAACCCCATGAGATTCACATTTCCGATCGCATTATGCGCCACGATCCTGTCGGCGGCTCCAGTGTTTGCCGACGCCATCGATGGCGATTGGTGTCTGGCCAATGGCCGGCATATGTCGATCAATGGTCCCGAGATCATCACGCCGCATGGCACACGCATGCAGGGGAATTACGACCGGCACGTTTTTCACTATGTCGCGCCCGCGGGCGAACCCGCCGCCGGCCAGGAAATAAACATGTCGCTGATCGATGACGATCTACTGCATGTCATGACCGGCGGCAAATCCACCAAGCCGGTCGAATGGCGGCGCTGCGCCGCACCCACCAGCTGAATCGAGACCAGTTGAGAGTTCAAACATGACGCATACCGTGATCAGCAATATCGGCGAATGTTTTACCGGCGATATATCTTCGCCCACGGCAAATATTACATCCCTGCTGATTGCTGATGGGCAGATCGAATCCTTCGATCCGCCGACCGACGCGGCCAGAGACCTGGAAATCGACGCCGGCGGGGTCGCGGTGATGCCGGGGCTGATCGACGGTCATATCCACCCCGTCATGGGTGAGTGGACGCCGACCCAGGATACCATCG
>JAYZAW010000165.1:0-3235 GCA_036339495.1 Pseudomonadota bacterium
TCGTGCGGCGTGTTGCCGATCTTGATGGTCATGTTCATGCGCCCATGGCCAAGATGTTTTTTCAAATTCTTGATCTGATCGATCACCATGTCGGGCGTACCGCACAGGATCAAGCCTTCATCGATGCGTTTTTCGATCGACACCCGGCGCAGGGCGCTCGCCGTGCCGACCAGCCGCTTGCTGGGATCGACTTCTTCCTGATAATAGCGGGTTTTCTGCAGCACTAGGCGCTGTGCGGTCCGGATACCGCCGCCCAGCACATCGAAAAAGAACGCCTGACTGTCCGACATGGTATCGATGGCGTCGTCCAAATTGTCGTCGATGGCACAATTCATCCCGATGATAATGTCGTCGTCCTGCGGTTCCCAGCCGAAACCGCGCGCTGCTTCCCGGTAGCCGTCAATGCTTTTGCGCGTATCTTCCATGGAGATCAGCCGCAAAAAGCCGGCGATCGCCTTGAACTCGGCGGCGAGCTTGGCCGATTCAACCGAACTCGCCGACATCAGCAGCCTAGGATGCGGCTGCTGCACCGGGCGCGGCCAGATCGACACTGCGCGGAAACGGTAATGTTCGCCTTCCCAGCCGAACGGCTCCGGCTCGGTCCAGCACTTCACAATCAGTTCGCAGGCTTCCCGCATGCGGCTGAAGGAATCATCCGGCGGGATGTTGTACGCGACATATTCATGGGGGATGCCGCGCATCAGCCCGGCGATCAGCCGTCCGCCCGACTGTACGTCGAGCATGGCGTATTCCTCGGCGATGCGGATCGGGTTGGTCAGCGGCACGATATTGCCCGATTGCAGAATGCCCGCCGTCTTGGTCCGTTCGATCACCGCCGCGGCGGTCAGATTGGGGTTCGGCATCAGCCCGTAGGGGCTCATGTGATGTTCGTTGCAGCCGATCCAGTCGAACCCGACTTCCTCGGCGAAGACCTTGTTCTCGATATATTCGCGGTACAGCTCGACGCCCTTTTGCGGGTCAAATTGCTTGTTTGGAACCGGCCAATCCTGATTCGATTCGTCGATAAAAGTGTAGGGCATGTGGTGCGTGTACGAAAACTTCACCCCGATTGCTCCTTATGTTTTTGGTATTTCAAACCCGCGACTCCTAGCTCAGTTTCAGGTAATTGCGCCGCGCAACAATCAGATCGTCGTCGCCGAGGCCTTGCGCTTCGGCCTTTTTAAAGGTCTCAATCATGCTTTCGAACACCGGCGTGCCGTAAATCGGGTTGTCCACCGCGTCCCGGGTAATCTCCAGGAACATGCGGGCGCGGTGGATCAGGAACCCTTTCCGCATGGATTCGCCTTTGATCTCGTCATATTTATGGGCCATGTGGGAATGCCACGGCGAGGTATTCTCGAACATGTCGAGCATGGTCTCGACGGAAAAACCGAATTCCTCGCCGATCGCCATGCCTTCCGAAAACGCCGCCATATAGGCCAGGAAGATGCATTCGGTCATCAGCTTGAACTTGTTGCCGAACCCGATTGGGCCGAGCAGACGGACCTTGGCCGCGAATGGCTCCAGCACCGGCAACGCGCGCTGATAGGACGCTTCGTCGCCCCCCACCATGACCCCAAGCGTGCCCTCATTGGCGCCCCATCCGCCGCCGCCGACCGGCGCGTCGATATATTCCAGCCCTTGCGCCTTGCAGGTCTGTTCCAGCTCTTCATTGATGGTTGGCGGCATGACCGTGGTGTCGATGATCAGCAAACCCGGCTTGGCGTTGGCCAGCACTTCATCCATGACGATTTTCTGCGGACCGGGATAGGGCACGCACAGGATCACGGCTTCGCACTCGGCGGCGGCCTCGCCCGCGCTGGCCGTGTAGCTGGCGCCCTTGGCGATCAGCGCCTGGCAGCTTTCCTGCCTAGCGTCGCAGGCCAGCAAATCGTGACCGGCTTCCAGGATATGGCGCGCCATGGGCTCGCCCATCACGCCCATGCCGATAAACCCAACCTTCATTCGATTACTCCTTCACGGTCGCGACAGCGCAGACGAACTAACGACCATTCAATTTGAACCGGTAACGATATAATTGTCAATAGGGCGTTGGAACCAAGCGCGGCGTGATTACGGGCTGGCGATAATCCCGTCGCTCTGCAATCGCTCGATCGTGTCCTGTCCGGTCTGCCTTGTCCCCGGACCCTGGTCGCTGGCCATCAGGATTTGCTTGCCGAATTCCCTGCCGAATAGTTCGGATTTGATCTGCGCCGGATAATTCATGCGGCCCACCATGCGGCGCGCGCGCAGACGCTGCAGGTCGACCGGCGCGGTCAGAACGGATTCACCCGACCCTTCGTTGCGCGCCACCACCAGCCCGGCGAACTCGACGACGGTCGAACAGCCGCGAGTCGCCTGGGCGGCGGCCGACTCGCTGGACACCGACCCGGCATTGGCCGACGCCAGATAGCACAAATTTTCATAGCAGCGCGACCGCCGCGCCTGATCCCAGCCCGGGAATTGCGCGCCGTTTTCCTCGGTCGTCGGATGCAGGAATATTTCCGCGCCGTGGAACGCGAATACCCGGGTCAGCTCGAAAAAATTGATGTCGTTCTCGACGATCACGGCGAGCCGGCCATAGGGCGTATCGAGAACCGGAAACAGCGAATCCTCGCCATAGCGTTTGAGATATTCGCCGTGCACATCGGCCGGCGAGACATTGGGGATCAGCCCTTCGACGTTGCGTTCCTGAAGCTTGCGGTAACGCAACTCCACCGAACCGGACGGGCCGACAATAAAGCCCGTATTGAACCAGACATCCGGCCAGTCGAGATCGCGCTCGAACGCGGCGCCGGCCAGATAGACACCATGCTTTTTGGCGAATTCGCCCATACGCGCGGTTTCCAAGCCGGGAACCTGGATACAGACGGTTTCCCAATCATCGCCGCTGCGCAGGTGATTGAAGCCCTGCAGCCAGGCTTCCGGAAACACGATCACCTTGACGTCGTCGCGGGCGATCATGGATTCGGCGATGCGCAGCGACCGGTCCAGGTTGCGCGCGATGACTTCATCCTTTTGCGCGGGATTATCGATGACCTCAATGGCCGACTGGACGCAGCCGATATTATATTTGCGCGGCATGATCAGTTCGAAGCTCTTGTTGGGGTGGATTGTTCGTCGGTTTCGCTTTCGTCCGCCACGGGCGCGACATAGGTGCCGTCGCGGACAAAGCGTTCGATAACGGCGCGGGTGTTGGCGCCGCCTTCCTTGCGGTCCAGGATCGGTTGGTCGA
>JAYZAW010000166.1:0-2465 GCA_036339495.1 Pseudomonadota bacterium
CTTCGCCCGGCTGCGTCCCGGCGCGCGCATCGGAATCGACGCCCATATCGGCAATTTCGTCGAAATTAAGGAAGCCCTGATCGAGACCGGCGCCAAGATCAATCATCTCAGCTATGTGGGCGACGCCAGGGTCGGACCGGACGCCAATGTGGGCGCGGGCACGATCACCTGTAATTATGACGGCTTCTTCAAAACCCATACCGATATCGGGGCCGGCGCATTTATCGGCTCCAACACGGCGCTGGTGGCGCCGGTCAGGGTGGGTGATGGTGCCATTACGGGAGCAGGCAGCGTGATCACGACCGACGTTCCGGCCGATGCGCTAGCCGTCGAACGGAACGACCAGAGACACCTCGACGGATGGGCGACGAAATTCAGAGCCCGCAAGGGCGCCGAGAAAAACAAGAAGAAGAAAGGCTGACACCCGATGTGCGGTATAATCGGAATCATCGGCTACAGCGAAGTCACGCCGCATCTGATAGAAAGCCTGAGACGGCTCGAATATCGCGGCTATGATTCCGCCGGGATCGCCACGCTGGTCAATAGCGGCATCGAACGCCGCCGTGCCGAGGGCAAGCTGGCAAACCTTTCGGAGCTGCTGGAAACCGAACCGGTTTCGGGCGCGGTCGGGATCGGTCACACGCGGTGGGCCACCCACGGCCTGCCCAATGAGAAAAATGCCCACCCCCATAGCGATGGCCGGGTCGCCGTCGTGCATAACGGGATTATCGAGAATTTTCACGAGCTGCGCGCGGAACTCTCCGATAAGGGTCATTCCTTTAGCAGCGATACCGACACCGAAGCCGTGGTCCATCTGATTTCGGACAATCTGGACCAGGGCATGACGCCGCGCGACGCCGTGGCGGCGGCGCTGAAACGGCTTGACGGCGCGTTCGCGCTGGCGATCCTGTTTTCCGGTGAACACGACATGATGTTCGGCGCGAGGCGCGGCAGCCCGTTGGCGCTGGGCTATGGCGACGGCGAAATGTTCATCGGCTCGGATGCCATGGCGCTGGCGCATCTGACCCAGCAGATCGCCTATCTGGAAGAAGGCGACTGGGTCGAATTGCGGCGCGATGGCGCGACGATTTTCGATGAAAACGACCGCGAGGTCAGCCGCGAGATCCGGGCCTCTGAGATTTCCGGGGCCATGACCGGAAAAGGCAATTACCGCCATTTCATGCTCAAGGAAATCTATGAGCAGCCGGCGGTGATCGGCGATACGCTCAATGTGTTTCTCAATCCGGCGGCGTTCAGCATTACCATGCCCGATATGCCGTTCCGGCTTGCGGATATCCCCCCTGTGACGATCGTGGCCTGCGGCACCTCGTACTATGCCGGGATGGTCGCCAAATACTGGTTCGAAAGCATCGCCCGCATACCGGTGGAAATTGATATCGCGTCGGAATTCCGCTACCGCGAACCGCCCATGCGCGACGGCGGCATGGCGCTGTTCATTTCGCAGTCCGGCGAGACCGCCGACACACTGGCCGCCCTGCGCTATGCCAAAAGCCGGGGCCAGCACATCGTGTCCATCGTCAATGTGCCGGAAAGCACCATCAGCCGGGAATCCGATCTAGTGCTACAAACCCATGCCGGTCCGGAAATCGGCGTCGCGTCGACCAAGGCGTTCACCACCCAATTGACCGTGCTGGCCTGCCTCGCCATTGCCACCGCTCACGCGCGGGGCGCCATTGATGACGCGGCCGAGGCGGTGCTGGCGGCGTCGCTGACCGAGGTACCGTCGCGCGCCGTCGAAGTGCTGACCCACGACGAAGAATTGCGCGAACTCGCCGTCGACATCATGGACGCATCCGACGTGCTTTATCTGGGCCGGGGCGTCGGGTATCCCATCGCTCTGGAGGGCGCGCTCAAACTTAAAGAAATCAGCTATATCCACGCCGAGGGTTATGCCGCCGGCGAGATGAAACACGGACCAATCGCGCTGATCGACGAAACCGTTCCGGTCATCGTGATCGCGCCGTCCGACAAATTGTTTGAGAAGACCGCGTCCAACATGCAGGAGGTCATCGCCCGCGGCGGCCGGGTGATCTTCATGTCCGACAAAGCCGGAATCGAAAAACTCGGCGACATGGCAGCCGCCACCATCGAACTGCCCGAAGTGGACCCGGTTGTGGCGCCGATCCTCTACGCCATTCCGGTCCAGCTCCTCGCCTATCACGTCGCCGTCCTCAAGGGCACCGACGTGGACCAGCCCCGCAACCTGGCAAAAAGCGTCACCGTAGAATAGTGGGGTTCGGTGGTAAGTCATCCACCAAATCAACCACAGAAATCTACCTTTGCTTCAACTTGAAGATTCGTGCCTCCCATCTTTAGCACGCAACAAATAATGAGAATCAAAAATTACTTCCCGTAGATGCTATTTGATTTGACAACCAAATGTTGACGTCCAATTAAGAAGTGCCAATTATTACGTATGCTACTTTTTAAGAAAATAGTTTTGG
>JAYZAW010000167.1:0-14979 GCA_036339495.1 Pseudomonadota bacterium
GATCCGGATAAAACCGTCGGCGAAAATGTCATGGAAGGCTTGGGCGAAAGCTACGAACTGTTGCGGCGGTTCGAAGAGGTCAGCACGCGCTTTGCCGAACCCATGGACGATGACGAAATGAATTCCCTGATCGAAGAACAGGGCGCGCTTCAGGAGAAAATCGACGCGGCGGATGCGTGGGATCTGGAACGCACCGTGGACATCGCCATGGATGCGCTGCGCTGTCCGCCGGGAGAGTCCGAGGTCACAAATTTGTCCGGTGGCGAGCGGCGGCGGGTCGCGCTCTGCCGGTTGCTGCTGCAGCGGCCTGATTTGCTGCTGCTCGATGAGCCGACCAATCATCTGGACGCGGAATCCGTCGCCTGGTTGGAGCGATTTCTTGAAGAATACGAAGGCACCGTCGTTGCGGTGACCCATGACCGCTACTTCCTCGACAATGCGGCGGGATGGATTCTCGAACTGGACCGCGGCCGGGGAATTCCCTGGCAGGGGAATTATTCATCCTGGCTGGAACAGAAGGAAAAGCGCTTCGCCCTGGAAGAAAAGCAGGAAGACGCCCGCCAGCGAACCCTGGCGCGCGAACTGGAATGGGTTCGTGCATCGCCACGCGCGCGTCAGGCCAAAAACAAGGCCCGGATCAGCGCCTATGAAAACCTGCTGGCCGAAGCGCAGGATCGCGCCACGGATTCAGCTCAGATCGTCATTCCGCCGGGTCCGAGACTGGGCGATCTGGTTATTGAGGCAACTGATCTCAACAAGGGGTTCGGCGACCAGCTACTGATCGAAGACTTGAATTTCAGGCTGCCGCCCGGCGGCATCGTCGGCGTGATCGGGCCCAATGGCGCGGGCAAGACCACCTTGTTCCGGATGATTACCGGGCAGGAACAACCTGATTCCGGCGCGCTTCGGATCGGCGATACGGTTTCGCTGGGGTATGTGGATCAGTCCCGCGATTCGCTGGACGATTCCAAGACCGTTTGGGAGGAAATTTCGGAGGGCGAAAACGAAATCCTTATAGGCAAGCATAAGATGCAGAGCCGCGCTTATTGCGGTTCCTTCAATTTCCGCGGCGCCGACCAGCAGCAAAAGGTCGGCCAGTTATCGGGCGGCCAGCGCAACCGGGTGCATCTGGCCAAGATGCTCAAATCAGGCGTCAATGTGCTGTTGCTCGATGAACCAACCAATGACCTCGACGTGGACACTTTGCGCGCCCTGGAAGACGCGCTTTTAGATTTCGCCGGGTGCGCGGTGGTGATCAGCCATGACCGCTGGTTCCTGGACCGCATCGCAACCCACATCATCGCGTTTGAGGGCGATAGTCACGTGGAATGGTTCGAGGGGAACTACCAGGATTACGAGGCCGACCGCAAACACCGGCTCGGCGCGGAGGCTGACCAGCCGCACCGGATCAAATACAAGCCCCTGACGCGGGATTAAAACCCGCGGAAAGGGAATTCAGTTCTGGGTTTTTTTGCGGAGCGCGGCCAACAAGCCTTCGACCTTGCCGCCGCTGCGCCGGATCACGGCGGCGAATTCATCGCGCTGTGTGACGCTCATGCTGATGCCTTCGACCATGACGTCGATAATACGGTATTTACTTTCGAGGCCGCGGACACGCCAATTGACGCGAACGGGCGGTCTGCCCGGCGCAATGATGACCTCGGATAAAACCAGCTTGTCGCGCGCCGTCAACTTCCGCGTCTGCTTTACCAGGAATTTCTTGCCCGAGAGATCCTTGAAGCGGTGCGCATAGGCCTGGACGATAAATTCCTCAAACAATGCGACATATTCGCCGCGCTGTATTTTATTGGCAATCCGCCAATACCGACCCAATACGAACTTCGCAATCGTCGGCAAATCAAAGCTCCGGGTAAGTATTGCACGAAACCTTTTCGCCCGTTCGTCGTCGCTGATTCCACTGCCAAGTGAATTAAACGCCTGCATGCCGGTTGACCGGACAAAATCGTCCGGACCTGATGCCAGCGCCGGCGCAACCAACAAAATTCCCGCCACGGAAAGCGATGCGACAAACAGGAAAACACGCCGAAATTTCATAGTTACTTTGTCCTGGGAGTCTGCCACTCATCCACATTTGGGCCTGGCGCCGTGCCCGAAATCATCGGGGCCGGTTGGTTCGCCGACGGCGCTCCGTTGCGGATTTCATCGGCGCGTCGCTGCCGGTGCAGACTGCGTACAGCGGCATAGAAATCAAGCGAAGTACGTTCCAATTCATTGATGGTGTCATACCTGCGCGCGCGCGTATCCACGGCTCGGGCGCCCGATCGGGCAAGTCCAAAAGCGCTGTTTCCAAGGTATTGGAACGGATCAAGCAGAAGATCGACAATTATGCCGATTCCATCACGCGGGTTTGAGGGACCGAATATCGGCAGCATAAGATAAGGTCCGGATTCCACGCCGGCGACCGCGAGTGTCTGTCCGAAATCCTCATCATGTCTCACAAGTCCCACTTCACCGGCAAAATCATTGATGCCGGCAATGCCGAACGTGGAATTCATGATGAAACGAATAAGCGTCGTTCCGGCGCGTTCAAACTCGCCCTGCAGCAAATCATTGGCGACAATGATCGGCGACCGCAAATTGTCCAAAAAGTTTTCCACGAAATCACGAAAAATGTCGGGAACGATTTCTTTGTAGACATAAGCGATTGGTTTGATGATCGCCCTGTCGAGCCCGAGATTGACCTCGAACATGGCGCGGTTGAAGGGTTCAAGCGGATCATTGGCCTGCTTGTATGCCGCGAGGGCCTCCGGATTATTCGCCGGAGGTTCCGTCGCGCAACCTGACAATGTCAGCGCTACCGCGACACAGCCACCCGCAATAATTCGGAAAATCTTATTTCTCGCGATCGCTGGATAAGACTTCAAAATGGAGAAACCCTTTTTAGTTCGGATGATTCGCATATCCGGTTGCTCATTAAACCGGGTACGGAAAAGAGCAAGCCACTTCTAATCACAAAACCGCCAATGGCATTTTAACTTGAATTCAAGATTCGCTCCAAACGATCCCATTGATCTCGGGATCCTTAACAATGCGCCATATTCACCAAATTTTATTAAACTTTTATCAATCACGGCTGAACTACATGGATCGACGCACTCGGAAATCGGATATTTTAGAGACTATCATTAATCGGGTATCACACCCCCAACGCATAATGCAACCTTCCTTGCGACAACTTGGTACCACTGGAATCTCACTGTTGCATATATAACACATTATGTTCGGTTTTTGACGTTTATTGAAATAACGAAACATATTTACAAAAATTATATAAAATAAACGTTATATAAAGTGATCGTTATTAATATGATCCGGCAAATTCCGTCCAACGGCGCCCGGCTAGGGAGACATTAACGTGAAATCATTGCTGTCCGGTTTACGCGCTGCCGCGGAATCGACTCGTCTAAGAGTCCTTGCGGTCTGCGCCCAGGGAGAGGTCGCCGTCAATGAGCTCACCCGGATTTTGGACCAGAGCCAACCACGGGTTTCACGCCATTTGAAGGTACTGTGTGAAGAAGGTCTCATAGAGCGCCATAGAGAAGGCACTTGGGCATTTTATCGAATTGCCGATCCGCGAAACGGCAAGGGCGCGGAACTGGCGCGGCGTATCGTTGATATGATTCCGTCCGATGATGCCCAGTATTTGGCGGACAGGGTGGCGCTTGATGCAGTGAAACATGAACGGGCAACAATGGCGGAGGCCTATTTTCGGGCCAACGCGGAAAGCTGGGACCTTATCAGGACATTGTATGTTGACGCGGCGGAGGTCGAACGCGGCATGATGGCGGCCCTTCCGACCGAGACAACGCATGACCTGCTGGATGTTGGAACCGGATCCGGCCGCATTCTCGAGCTGCTCGGCGGCGCTGTTTCCCGTGGGACAGGGTTGGATTTATCGCGGGAAATGCTGGCAATCGCACGGGCGAAGCTCACAACCGCCGGCCTCGATAATTGTCAGTTGCGCCATGGCGACATGTATGACATTCCGATGGAGGACAATTCCTTCGACGCGGCGACGGTTCATCTGGTGCTGCACTACGCCGACAGGCCCGATGCCGCGATTTCGGAGATCGCCCGCGTTCTACGCCCGGGCGGACGCATCATCATCGCGGATTTTGCGCCCCATGATCTCGAAGAGCTCCGGACCGAACACGCTCATCGCCGATTGGGGTTCGACGATCAAGAGGTCCAGGGCTGGTTTGAGGCCGCGGGACTTTCTCCGGAGCCGATCCGGCGACTGCCCGGCAATCCGCTAACCGTCAATATCTGGTCGGCTACAAAGACAATGAATTTCGATCGGATACAAATAGACGCGCCGACCATGGCAACTATTGATGAGGTGATCACGCAATGAATGCCATGGCAAACGCATCATACGACGCTGCACCACTCCCCGTCCGCCAGCCCGAAAATTTGCTGAAGATTTCATTCGAATTTTTTCCGCCGCGTAATGAAAAAATGGAGCGCGATTTATGGGACGCCGTAAAACGACTGGAGCCGTTGGCGCCGAAATTCGTATCGGTCACCTACGGCGCCGGAGGATCGACGCGGGAACGCACCCATAACACGGTCGCCCGGATAACCGAAGAAACCTCGCTGGCCGCGGCGGCGCACCTCACATGCGTATCGGCAACCCGGGAAGAGGTCGATGACGTCGCGCGGCGCTATTGGGATGCGGGGATCCGGCATATCGTGGCGCTTCGCGGCGATGCGCCCGAGGGTGAGGACACCTACACACCGCACCCCGGCGGTTACGCCTACGCCGCCGATCTGGTGACGGGTCTGAAGAAAGTCGCGGATTTCGAAGTCAGCGTCGCGGCTTATCCGGAAACCCATCCGACGGCATCCAGCGCCGATGCGGATCTGGATAATCTGAAACGCAAAATCGACGCCGGCGCGGTCCGCGCCATCACGCAATATTTCTTCGATGGAGATGTGTATCTGCGCTTTATGGATCGTGTTCACGCCGCCGGCGTCAATGTACCGGTCGTTCCCGGCATTCTGCCGGTAACCAATTTCGCCCAGGTCAGGAAATTCAGCGCCATGTGCGGGACGTCGGTGCCGCAATGGATGGCGGATCTGTTCGAAGGCCTGGACGACGACCCGGAAACCCGCAAGCTGGTCGCCGCAACGGTCGCCGCCGAACAATGCCGAATGCTGCAAGCCAACGGCGTCAATGAATTTCACTTTTATACCCTCAATCGCGCCGATTTGGCTTACGCCATTTCACACATTCTGGGCCTGCGCCCGGCGGACGACGATCAAGCCGAGACCGGGTCGCGGAGAACCGAAACATGACAACCAAACGACAATTCAGTGACGGCTCTGTGCAGATCCGCGGCACGGACAATGACAGGTCGCGCGCGGGTTGGAACCCGGTCGCCGGCCGGCCCGAACGGATCGAGGAGCTCAAGCGGCTGCTCAAGTCCCGCATCCTGGTTCTCGACGGCGCCATGGGCACCATGATTCAGGACTACAAGCTTGACGAAGAAGGCTTTCGCGGCCACCGGTTCGCTGACCATGCATGCCTGCAAAAAGGCAATAACGATCTGTTGTCTTTATCTCGGCCCGAAATCGTGATTGCCGTGCATTCCGCCTATCTGGACGCCGGCGCCGATATCGTCGAAACCAACACGTTCAATTCAACCCACATCGCGATGGGCGATTATCTGATGGAAGACGTGGTCCATGAGATGAATCTGGAAGCCGCCCGGCTCGCCCGCGTCGCGGCGTCCGCGGTGACCGAACGCACTCCGGACCGCCCCCGCTTTGTCGCCGGCGTGCTGGGTCCGACTAATCGAACCGCATCGATCTCGCCCGACGTCAACGACCCCGGGTTTCGCAACGTCAAATATGACGAACTGGTCGCGGCCTATGACGAGGCCATTTCAGGCCTGGTCGACGGCGGCGCGGACTTCCTGCTGGTCGAAACCGTGTTCGACACCTTGAACTGCAAGGCGGCTCTGTTCGCCATCGAAAGTTATTTCGACAATAACGACATCCGCCTGCCCGTGATGATCTCGGGCACGATCACGGACGCCAGCGGACGGACGCTGACAGGTCAGACCACCGAGGCATTCTGGAACTCCGTCTGCCACGTGGATCCGTTGCTGGTCGGGCTGAACTGTGCGCTGGGGGCCGGCGATCTCCGGCCCTATCTCGAAGAACTCTCCCGAATCGCCGGCGTCCATGTCAGCTGCCATCCCAATGCCGGCCTGCCAAACGCCTTCGGCGGTTACGACCAGTCGCCGGAAGAATTCACCGATGTGCTGCGCACATTCGCCGATAGCGGATTTGTCAATCTGGTGGGCGGGTGCTGCGGCACTACACCGGATCATATTCGGGCTTTGTCGGAAGCGGTTTCGTCCATCGCCCCGCGCGAAATTCCCGAAATCGAACCACGATGCCGGCTTAGCGGGCTGGAGCCGCTGAATATCGGCCCGGACACCCTGTTCGTGAATGTGGGCGAACGCACCAATGTCACGGGATCGGCGCGCTTCGCAAAGCTGATCAAGGAAGACGATTACGACGCGGCGCTCGACGTGGCCCGTCAGCAGGTCGAAAACGGCGCCCAGATCATCGACATCAATATGGATGAGGGGATGCTGGATTCGGAAGCCGCCATGGTCACCTTCCTCAATCTGGTGGCGGCGGAACCGGATATCAGCCGGGTTCCGGTGATGATCGATTCGTCTAAGTTTTCGGTGATCGAAGCGGGGCTGAAATGCGTCCAAGGCAAATGTGTGGTCAATTCGATCAGCATGAAGGAAGGCGAAGAACCCTTCATCGCCCAGGCCCGGCTGGTCCGGCGATACGGCGCGGCGGTCGTCGTCATGGCGTTCGATGAAGACGGCCAGGCCGACACGGTGGAGCGGAAGGCCGAAATCTGCAAACGATCATACGACATTCTGGTAAATACGGTCGGGCTGCCGCCTCAGGACATCATTTTTGACCCCAATATCTTCGCCGTCGCCACGGGGATCGAGGAACATGACGGCTACGCCGTCGCCTTTATCGAGGCCACCAGGCGGATCAAGGAAAGTCTCCCATATGCGCTGATTTCGGGCGGGCTCAGCAATGTCTCCTTCTCATTCCGCGGCAACAATCCGATCCGCGAGGCGATGCATTCCGTTTTTTTGTACCACGCGATCATGGCGGGGATGGATATGGGCATTGTCAATGCCGGCCAACTCGCGGTCTATCAAAACATACCGGACGATCTACGCGAACGGGTCGAGGACGTGATCCTGAACCGCCGGTCCGACTCCACCAACCGGTTGCTTGAAGTGGCCGATTCCGCAAAAGGACAGACGGCGAAAAACGAAGTCGATATGTCCTGGCGCGAACAATCGGTCGATGCGCGGTTGGCCCATGCGCTGGTCAACGGCAATTCCGAATTTATCATGGACGACACGGAAGAGGCGCGCGCCGCCGCATCGCGCGCCATCGAGGTGATCGAGGGACCGTTGATGGACGGCATGAATATCGTCGGCGATCTGTTCGGCGAGGGGAAAATGTTCCTGCCCCAGGTGGTCAAAAGCGCCCGCGTGATGAAGCAGGCGGTGTCCTATCTGCTGCCGTTCATCGAAGACGAAAAAGTCGCCGGCGACAGCAGCGGGGCCAAGGGAAAAATCCTAATGGCCACGGTCAAGGGCGACGTGCACGATATCGGCAAGAACATCGTCGGCGTGGTTCTGCAATGCAATAATTTCGAGGTCATCGATCTCGGCGTCATGGTGCCGGCACAAAAAATCATTGAGACCGCGCGCGCCGAAAATGTCGACATGATCGGGCTCAGCGGGCTAATCACGCCGTCACTCGATGAAATGGTTCATGTGGCGTCGGAGCTGGAACGCGAGGGCTTCGACATTCCCCTGCTGATCGGCGGCGCGACTACCTCCAAGGCCCATACCGCGGTCAAAATCGAGGAAAACTATTCCGCGCCCAGCGTGCATGTGCTTGACGCCTCGCGCGCCGTGGGCGTCTCCAACAAACTGCTCAGCAAGGAACAGCGCGCCGTTTTCGCCGCGGAAATTCATGCCGAGTACGAGCAATTGCGCGCGCGCCACGCCGGCCGGGCGGAAGACAAAACCGTGTCATTGGCGACGGCGCGGCAAAACAAATATCCCGTCGACTGGACCGAATATTCAATGACCACGCCAAGCTTTCTCGGCAGCCGCGTGTTCCTTGATTACCCGCTCGAAGACCTGCGCACCCATATCGACTGGACGCCGTTCTTTCGGACCTGGGAGCTTGCCGGAACCTATCCGCGCATTTTGGACGACAAAGTGGTCGGCGACGCGGCGCAGAGCCTGTTCGACGACGCGCAAGAGATGCTCGACCGGATCATTGCGGAAAAATGGCTCTCGGCTTCGGCGGTGATCGGGTTTTTTCCGGCCAACTCGCTTGGTCACGACGATATCGAGCTCTATGAAGACGATACGCGCGAAAAATCCCATGCCGTCATTCACACCATCCGCCAGCAGATGCCACGCAAGAAAGGCCGCGCCAATCTGGCCTTGGCCGATTTCGTGGCGCCAAAGACAACCGGCATTCAAGACTATATCGGCGGATTCGCGGTCACCGCCGGCACCGGCATCGATGTCAAAATTTCCGAGTTCGAAATCGACAATGATGATTACAGCGCGATCCTGCTGAAGGCGCTGGCCGACCGGCTGGCCGAGGCCTTCGCCGAGCGAATTCATCAGCGCGTGCGGCGCGAATTCTGGGGTTACGCGGTGGATGAGGATTTGGACAATGAAGCGCTGATCTGCGAGAATTATCAGGGCATCCGCCCGGCGCCCGGCTATCCGGCCTGTCCCGATCATTCGGGCAAGGAAACCCTGTTCAAGCTGCTCGATGTTTCGAACGCCATCGGCGTCGGGCTGACCGAGAGCTTCGCCATGCTGCCGACGGCGGCGGTGTCGGGTTTCTATATCGCCCATCCGGAAGCGCGCTATTTCGGCACCGGCAAGATCGGCCGCGATCAGGTCGAGGATTACGCAAGACGCCGCGCGCTCGACGCAGCGACAACGGAAAAATGGCTGTCGCCGATCTTGGGTTACAAACCCTGAAGCTTCCACCGGCGCTGCAAAATACGGAACGCCAATAGAGACAACGGCGCGATCGCCAGGCAGGCGCCGCTGAACCAGATGACTTGCGCCGTCGAGCCCGTGGCATCCTGTATCCACCCCGCGACCGCCGGCAGAATCCCTGTACCGATATAATACATCGTGTAATACAGCCCGAGCCCGGTGGCGCGGCTTTTGGGCGACAGGACCTCACCGGGCAGGGCCATCACCATACCAACGGTGAAGCCCAAAAACGCCGACAGCACCACGCAGAGTTCCACCGGCCCCATGACCGGAACCGCGGCGATGGCGAATGCGGCCAATAGGCACCCGCCCCAGAACAACAAATCTTTTCTGCCGGTCCGGTCGGCCAGATAGCCGCCGAGCGGGATAACCAAAATCAACAGCCAAGACAAAATGCTGATCACCAATGCCGCGCTGGTGTGGGGCAGGCCCCGGTCGATCAGCATCACCGGCGCATAGCTCGAAAAAACCACATAGCCGCCAGTGCTCATCAGCGGCCAGGCAAATTCGCCGGCGACGATGACCCAGAATTCGCGCCGGGTAATGGACCAAAAAGGCGAGCGAACCGCGGCGCTTTCCGGGACCGGACCGGACGCCGGAAGAAGCGCGACCAGGATCATGGCCAAAGCCGGGACGGCGGCGGTGACATAAACCGCAACCCGCCAATCCGACCAGACATTGATGAAAGGCAGCATCGACATGCCGACCGCGATGCCGACCGGCCAGGCGACGCCGAGCACGCTCATCGCCGTGGCCATTTCCTTGCCGACGAACCAATCGGTCAGGATCTTGGAGGCCGGAACGGTGATGAACACCGCGCCAAACCCGCCGATAATGCGCCCGGCTAGCGCCCCATAAAAACTGTCGCCGGAGCCGAGGATCACGCCGCCGATGACCAGCGCGACAAGCCCGATCTGGATCGTCCGACGGTCGCCGAGACGGTTGGCGATCATACCGCTCGGCAATGACAAAACCGCGCCGGCGATCATGAACACGCCCAGCAATATCCCGATCTGGCTGTAATCGAACTGTAAATCGGCACGCAGCTGCGGCATCTGGGCCGCGACCGCAATAAACTGGAAACCGATGCAGCACCGCGCCAGGAAAACGATCGCCAGAACCGCCCATCTGTTCTACGGCGGCAGCGGCCTTCGCGCGTCAGTCATCGGGGCTGGAACGGATCACCGGATTGCCGCAGGCATCGCAAACCGGCGTCAATATGCCGCCAGACGCATTACGGACCTTGAGCGCGGATTCCCGGGCCTTGGCGACGATTTTGGCCACATCCAGATCCAGCAGGCGGCCACCCCGCTTGATCAGATGGCCGTCCACCATGACCGTGTCCACATTGGCCGGCGTCGCCGATTGCACCACGGTGGTCTCGATATTGGCCAGCGGTGCGATATTGAGATCATTGGTCCGGATCAGGATCACATCGGCGCGTTTGCCCGGCGTCAGCGATCCGGTCACGTCACCGAGCCCGAGCGCAATTGCGCCGTTGATTGTCGCCATTTCAACGGCTTCGCAAAATCCGACGAACGGCATTCCCTCGGTGTCGGTGCCATCCCAGGCGATTCCCAGATTCCAGGTCACGCGCATGTTCTCGAACATGTTGGGCGGCGCGATCGAACTGGCGTCCGACGACAGCGACACCGTGATGCCGGCGGCGCGCGCCTTCATCAACGCCGATCGCGGATCGCCGGTGAATCCCAGCCGCATTTCCGAATGGGTCGCGAAGCTGAGCGGCGTATGGGTGCGCGCCATGGCGGCGCGGTCTTCGTCGGTCGCCATGATATAGTGACAGATCAGAAAATTCGGGCCGAGATAACCGCGTTTTTCATGTTCCGCCGCGTTATCCGAATTGGGCGCGGCCTGGCTGGCATGGATCGAAACCGGCAAACCGCGGCGCAGCATGTCCTTCATTTCCTCATGGAACACCCGCTCATCGGCTTGCGTCTTACCTCGCAGATTGACGCCGAGATGCACCAACCCGTTGAAATGCGACTCATCGCCGAACCATTCCGCCTGGACCCGGTCCAGATCGTCGAACGAATTCACTTCATCGACCGGCATGCGGTCGCGATGGCCAAAGGAATAGCGCGCGCGCAGTTTCGATTTCCGGTGCGCCCGCAATTCGGCGTCCACATGCGCGGGACCCCGGTTGTTATGGGCCCAGTTATGAACCGTGGTGACGCCGCCATCGGCCAGTTCCGCCAGACCGAGCAGTACGCTGTTGTGATAATCCTCGGCCTCGTAATGGGCGCCGGTCGCCCATTTGGCGGGAAAGTAGCTGAACCCGCCATCGGACACGAAGTTCCGCCCGAGAGTGCTCCACATGTGATAGTGGGAATCGATCATCCCCGGCATCACGATCATGTCGGACGCATCGATGATTTCAGCGCCATCGGCGGAAATATTTTCGCCGACCTGCTCTATTACGCCATCATTGATAAGCACATCGGCCTGGGGAAGCGTACCAAGTTCCGGATCAACCGTGATCACCGCCCCATTTTTGATCAGATAATGTCCGTTCGTCATAACCGCCCCCCGCTCAATATGAAAATCCAAGGGTGTACCGCCACGCGGGCGGCGTCACGTCATTTCCGGTTCATGGCGGCGCGGCAGCGCGCCATGACATCGAGCGCGTGGAAAGGATCCTCGATGCGCGGAAACGTCGGGATGCCTTGCGGTTCGAGAAACGCCTTGGCGTCGGCATTGCACCGGTCGTCGCCGCTAAACGAAACATAGATCGGTTTATCCGGGTAACGCCGCGCCAAATCGACGATGAAATCCAGCTTGGGCACGCCGAGCACATCGACCAGGATCAAAATTGTTACCACCGCGTCAATGTTCTTGTCGGCAAGCGCCGCTTCCATGGATTCGCGATAGGCGAATTCGAGCCCGTGCACGGTCGCCGACGGAAATACATCGACCGGGTTCGAAATATTCACAATCGGCGGGCTGATGTCCTTCAACCGCGCCAGTGTCGCCGGTTCGAAATCGGGAAATTCCAGGCTGAGACGCTGGCGGCAAAGATCTCGGGTATGAACGATAAACGCGCCCGACGGAGATACGAACCCGACCCGGTTGCCCTTTGGCGGCGGCATGAAGGCGGCCGCCTTGGCCACGGTGAAAAGATGCGAGAATTCATCGATGCGCACGATGCCGGCCTGGCGGAACGCGCCGTCAAGCACCCGGTCATCGGCGCCCAGCGAAGCGGTATGGGATTGCGCGGCCTTGGCGCCCTCGGCAGTGGCGCCGCCCTTGAGTACGATCAGGGGTTTCCGGCGGGTCATTTTGGACGCGATATCGAGAAAGCGTTTCGGGTGTTTCAAATCTTCCAGATAGGCGAAGACGGTTCCGGTGCGGTCGTCGCCGGCGAGATATTCCAGCACATCCGCTTCGTCGATATCGACCGCGTTGCCGAGCCCGACACAGCGCGACACGCCGTAATTTTCGGCCGTCATGATATGGCGCATCATGGCGCCAGTGAAATTTCCGGTCTGGGCGATATAGGAAATCGGACCGGACGGAATCTTACCGAGCGGGAAGAAACTGGTGGTGAAATTCGCCGGCGTGGAAATATGGCCGGCGGTGTTGGGTCCAAGTATCCGAACGCCGGTTTGCTTGGCGACGGCCGCGAGCTCCGCCTGCAAATCCTCGCCCGCATCGATTTCGGCGAACCCGCCGGCGGCAAGTACGACGGATTTTATGCCTTTGGCGGCGCAATCCTGCACCGCCTGGACCGTCGCCTGGGCCGGCAGCATGCAGACAGCCAAATCGGTGTTGCCGGGAATATCGTCGATTGATTTATGGACTTTATGACCCAGAATTTCTCCGCCGCGCGGATTAACGGGATAGATATTTCCGGTAAACCGATTGGTCTTCAAATTCTCGATTACCACCCGGCCGGGCCGGCCTTCCGCCTTGGACGCGCCGACAATGGCGATGGCGTTGGGGTCGAAGAAACTGTCCAACCTGTTCACTTGATTTCCCGTCGCCATTACCGCCGACATCATTACTCAATATTCGCATCATTCGCCCTCGAAACACAGGCATGCCAAACAGTTCGCGATCCATGGGTGGTCACGCTCAAGGCGCTTAGATGCGTTGTTGGGTTTGCGCGGAGGAAAGTCCCCTCCCCCAAGCGCGCCGAGACAAGTCAGTCGGCGATGGCGAGGTTCTCGGCGGCCATTTTTCCATCCCGGCCGGAAACCAGATCGAATGTAACCTTCTGGCCTTCTTCGAGACCGGGAAGTCCGGACCGTTCCACGGCGCTGATATGCACGAAGGCGTCTTTGGAGCCGTCCTCGGGTTCAATGAACCCAAAACCCTTGGTCGGGTTGAACCATTTCACTGTTCCTTTTGTAGCCATGCCTGTTTCCTCTCAATTCGAACTTGGCCCGGCGCCGCCGCCCGCGGCGCCATTGCGTAAACGTTAACAATGTCGGGAAAGAAACCTAGCTACCAACTGTCTTAGCGGGCAATCACAAGGGCAACATCGACGTTGCAACGTAATCAAACAATATACCCATCACGCCAACACACAACCAATTTTTTATTGTTGTGTTCCCGTAGCAATTCGTCATTCAAGCTGGCACGTTCTCGTTTAACCATTCGGCTTCTATTTTTTGGTATTCGCCGACCGTCAGCGGTTCGGCGAAAATCTCGAAGCAAACGCCGTTGGGATCGTGGAAAAAGATGGTGTAGCTGCGACTGCCTTCCTGCGCTCCGCCATCTTCCGGGCCCTGGATCTGCGGGCCATGAACCTTGACGCCGTTCGCAGTGAGTTTATTGACCCATTCGTCGACGGATTTGCGGCTATCGGTCGCCATTGCAATATGGTCGAGACCCTTCGATTCCTTCTGCGAATCCCCGCTCGGCAGCGCCTCGCCCCCTTCGAATAACGCGAAATTATGATGCCAAACCCCATCCAGGCTTACAAAGCCGATGCGGCCGGCAGACCCGCGCGAGGCGATGCTGGTCAGCTCGGCGCCTAGCAATGAGAGAAACGCCATCTCTTCTTCGATACTTTTTACGTGAATGCCGACATGCCGGATCGTCAAAGGGGCCATATCCCGATCCTTCTAATGAGTTCAGGCCAATATATAGTGAAACTTGCCCTAAATTCGCGTGACGGGCAACATGTGGGCTATTCTCGATCAACCATTTGGCGGAAATTGGCGCGGTAATGGCACCCCGATCCAAAGACGAACAGCGACGGTTTGGCAAAATCGCCGTTGCCGGCATTACCTTCCAGGCCGGTGCGGCGGCGGTGGATTCCAGTACCATCATGGCCGCTCTGGTGCGTCAGCTCACCGGCAGCACTCTCGCCGTCGGCGCGGTGACGTCGATTCTCCGGGTCGGCTGGCTTTTCCCCCAGTTGATTGTCGGATTTCTGGCCCAACGGCACGGCTCCAGCATGCGCTATTATGTAATTGGCGGGTTCGGTCGAGCGGTCTGCCTTGCGGTGATGGCGCTGGCGCTGTTTTCCGGATCGGAACTTCCCAATGCGCTCCTGGCCGCACTGGTCTTGCTGATTTGGACGGCCTACGCCTTCGTCAGCGGGATCGTGGCGGTGCTCTATAACGATATCGTCGCGCGCTCGGTTCCGTCCGACAGGCGAAGCCGGCTGCTGGCGACGCGCTTTTTCGGCGGCGGCGTGCTCGCGCTCGGCATCACGGCGACCGCCGAGTTTCTACTTGGCAAAATGTCGTTTCCAATCTCCTACGCCGGCATCATCGCCATGGCGTCTGGCCTGATATTCCTGTCATCCATCGTCTTTGTCCCCATGGGCGAACCCGAAAAGACCGCGCCGCCAATGACCGAAACCGGCTTTTTCGACTAACTCCGAGACGGCATC
>JAYZAW010000168.1:0-4838 GCA_036339495.1 Pseudomonadota bacterium
ATTCCATCCATCGGATCGCCTATTATCTGGTCAATGACACCCGCGATTTCCGGCTGTTTCATACCTTTGTCAATGACGGCGCAATCCCGCCCGACGGTTATTACAAGCCCCTGCCGGACGGTGTGACGCCAACAGTGTTTATGCCCAAGGGGGCCTGGTTCGAAATTGCCTGGCGCGAATTCAAGGCCCTGTTTTAGATGCAACGGCCCGGTGACGGATTGGCTCCGCCACCGGCTCCAGCTATTTTGGAATGCTGCCCTTTACGCCCTTCACATACCAGTTCATGCTGGCCAGTTCGCCGTTGCTCAGGGTCTTACCGGCGGCGACGCGCAGCTTTCCCGACTGGTCGTAGATCGGCCCCGTGAAGGGATGCACCGCGCCCGATTTGATGCCGTCGATCAGGGCGGTGGCCGCTTTCCGGGTCTTGGCGGGAACGCGGTCATTGAATTTCGTGACCTTGATCACGCCGTCCTTCATGCCGCCCCAGTAATCGCGCGATTTCCAGGTGCCGTCCATGATCGACTGGACCGAGCGGATATAATGGATCGCCCAGTTGTTCATAACCGAATGCAGATGCGCCTTGGGGCCGAAATGGGTCATGTCGGACGCCTGGCCGACGGCGAACCTGCCGCGCGTCTGGGCGGCCTGCAGGGCCGCAGGGCTGTCGGTATGCTGGATCAGCACGTCGACGCCCTGATCCATCAGCGCGTCGGCGGCGGCCTTTTCCTTGCCCGGATCGTACCAGGTGCTGACCCAGACGATTTTAAGCTCCGCCTTGGGATTGACCTTCTGCATGCCGAGCATGACCGAATTGATGTCGCGGATTACTTCCGGGATCGGGAAGGACGCGATATAACCGATCTTGGCGGTCTTGCTCATGCTGGCCGCCACGAAACCCGAAATATATCGCCCCTCATAGGTCAGCGAGAGATAGGTGCCGAGATTCTTGGACCGCTTATAGCCCGTGGCGTGTTCGAAAATGATATTGGGAAAGCGCCTGGCGACTTTGGCGGTCGGGTTCATGTAACCGAATGACGTGGTGTAGATCACCTTGTGGCCGCTGGTCGCGAGATGGCGGATGACGCGTCTCGCGTCGGCTCCCTCGGACACGTTTTCTACATAAGTTGTTTTGACCTTGTCGCCGAAATGTTTTTCGACGGCAAGCCGTCCCTGGTCGTGCTGATAGGTCCAGCCATGATCGCCGATCGGACCAACATAGACGAAGCCGATTTTTAGCGGATCGGCCGCGTTGGACATGAAAATTTGGCCCAGTATCAGCGCGTCGGCCACGGTCGGCGCGGAAATCATCCGTGTCATCATTTTCCTATCCCTTTCCCTAAATTTTTGTCCCATGCGCATGATCGCAGAACCGGGCAGAATTCAGAAAGCTAGTCTCCGACTTATCCCCAGAATATATTACAGCCCCCGGCGCACCAGCGGGAAAACTTCCTCGCCCAGCATCTGGGTGTTCTCGATCACCAGATTATGCGGCATGCCGGGCCATTGCACCCCGAAGATAAAATGGTTGACGCCCAGCTTGTGAACGAATTTCAAGATTTGTTTGGCGACCTCTTCCGGCGTACCCAGCAAAAACCGGTCGCGGATCAGCTCGTCATATGCCATGCCGAGATCGTTGTCGCCCTTGGGCATGGCCTTGTCCTGGCCCCATTCGTGATAGGCGGCGTATTTGGTTTCCAGATAAGGCTGGGCCAGGCGCATGGCGTCTTCCCGCGTGGCCGCGACAAACACCTCGCGCATCATGGGGAATTCGTCGGGGAAAGGTTTGCCGCAGGCGTCGAGCTCGCGCTTATAGACATCGACCTGACGTTCAATGGTGTCGATCCGGTTATGGGGATTGACGAACCAGGCGTCGGCCATGCGCGCGGCGCGCCTGATGGCGATATCCGCATTGGCTCCAATCCAGATCGGCGGGTGCGGTTTTTGCACCGGCTTCAGCGCGCAGGACGCCCCGTCGAGCTCGAAATGCGAGCCCTTCATGGTGACGGTGTCCTCCGTCCACAGCCGTTTGATGGCGTCGAGGTTTTCCTCGAACCGCTGACGGGATTCTTTTTTGGTGGTGCCGAAGGCGTGGAATTCCACGTCGCGATAGCCGATCCCGGCGCCGAAGATCGCCTTGCCGTTGGTCATCACGTCGAGCGTGGCGAATTGCTCGGCGACATCGAGCGGCTTGTGCAGCGGCAGCAATACGATCCCCGCGCACAGCCGCATCTTGGGCACTTCCGCCGACAACCGCGACAGCAGCGGCATCTGCTGCAGCTCCATCAGCGGATGGCCGCTGTAATGGCTGCTCTTGATATAGCAGTCATAGCCCGCCGCTTCGGCGGTGCGGGCCTGTTCCAACAATTCGTCGAACCTTAGCGCCATGTCGTCGCCGAGCGGATACTGGCCCCGGCTCATATAGCCGAATGTGATTTTTTCCGTCATGGCGTCGAATTTCCAGTCGCTGCGGTCTGATGATTTGAAACTTCTATAGCAAATCCGGCCTGCGTTGAACAAATCGTGTCATCATTGTGTCGTGGCGGCGTGATCGTCGTTGTTATAATGGGGCCGCAATTGCCATTGAGGTTTGAAAAGCGTGATCGACGAATACCTTAGTCCCGAGGATACCCGATCCTGGCCGCCCGACCTTCCCTGCGGCGGGCGAGCGGCGGCGACCGGGCGCACCCGGCGGCGGATGGAAACAACCGGTCAATGGCATGGCTCCCAATGGCTCGGACGGCGCGGACCGATCGGCTGCGTGGCTCTGGAGATTACCCAGCGCTGCAATCTGGACTGTACCCTGTGTTATTTGTCGGAAAGTTCGGAGGCGGTTAGGGACCTGCCCATCGACATCATCTTCCGGCGCATTGATTTGATCGCCGATACCTACGGGCCCGGCGCCAACGTCCAGATCACCGGCGGCGAGCCGACATTGCGCAATCGCGGCGACCTGATCGCGATCTGCCGCCGTCTCGTCGAACGCGGGCTTAAGCCGGCCCTGTTCACCAACGGCATTCGCGCCGACCGCGCCTGTCTCGCCGAGCTTGCGGCCGCCGGGCTGGTCGACGTAGCGTTCCATGTCGATATGACGCAACAGCGGCCAGGCTACCGAAATGAAGCCGCGCTCAACGATGTGCGCACGGAATATATCGAGCGCGCGCGCGGTCTCGGCATCGCGGTCATGTTCAACACCACCATATTCGCCGGCAATCGCGGCGACGTGCCCATGCTCGCGCGCTTTTTCGCGGACAATGCCGATGTCGTCGGGCTGGCGTCATTTCAGCCCCATGCCGCCGTCGGGCGCGGCGTCGAGGACGGGCCACCGGATGCGATCAGCGCCGATGATGTGGTCGCGGCGATCGACGCGGGGCTTGGCTGCCGACTGCCGGTCGGCGCCGTACAGCACGGGCACGCACGCTGCAACCGCTACGGAATTGTTCTTGTCGCCGGCGGCCGGGCCGCGCCGATCGTTGCGGACAAACGCTTTGCCGCCGCAATGATCGCCGCGGGCGGCGCGATGGATCCGGATTTGCGGGATAAATCCCGGGCTCTGCGCGAGATTGTAAACTGGCTGAGCCGCCGCCCGCTTCTGTGGCCGGGCGTTGCCGTCTGGGTCGTTGGAAGGCTCTGGGCGCTGCGCCGCGGTCTATGGTCCGGCCGGTTCCGGGTCCGCAAGCTTTCGTTTTACGTGCATGATTTCATGGATTCCAGCCGCCTCGAGCGCGACCGGCTTGAAGCCTGCTCCTTCATGGTCGCGACCGAAGGGGGCATGGTGCCCATGTGTCTGCACAACGCGCGGCGCGATGACTTCATCCTGACGCCGGTCAAGACGGCCGCCAATACATTCTGGAACCCGGCCACCGGACGTGAGGCGCTTGAACCCGGGGCTGGCGCGGTGACCCTCAACCGCAAGACGGCGAAGGGACGGGCACGGAGGGCATTCTAGCCGTCGGCGCGGAAGAACCCGGTGTGACTCAACGACCAGACATTCAGTTCGTACCGCCGAATTTCTCAGTTTCGACCAAACCCGGATTCCGGGGCCGGATGGACTCCTCCACCAGCGGCAATGAACACTTCCTCGAAGGCGCCCGAAAACCCGCCTCGCTACTTTCCCTTGAACACCGGTTTGCGTTTTTCGAAAAACGCCGCCATGCCTTCCTTGTGGTCCTCCGACAGCACCAGGCAGCTCTGGCCGAGACGTTCCAGATAGCGGCCGGTATGCATGTCGGTGTTGAGGCACAGATTGACGATATGCTTGGCCATGCCCATGGCCAGCGGCGCCTTATCGAGCAACCCCTCGGCATAGGCGTAGGCGCGGTCGAGCAATTCGTCGGCGGGCACGACATATTCCACCAGCCCGATGCGCAACGCTTCCTCGGAGTCGAATTCGCGCGCCGACATGACGATCTCCTTGGTTCGGCCGAACCCCACGTAATGGATCATGCGGTTGCATGCGCCGGACGCGGGGATGCAGCCGAGCTGGTTTTCGATCAGGGAATATCTCGAATCATCGGCCGCGATGCGGATGTCGCTGGACAATGCGAGTTCCACGCCGCCGCCGAAACAGATGCCGTTGATTGCAGCGATCACCGGCACCTCGACGGTTTCCAGATTGTCGAAACCCTGATGGTTCTGGCGGTAATAATAGCGGAAGGCGGGCGGCGATTTTTCCGACCCCAGGATCGACAGATCGACCCCGGAGGAAAATGCGCGGCCTTCACCGGTGATGATCAGTACGCGAATGGAATCGTCATAAGCGATTTTAGCGGTTACGTCTTGCCATTCGGCGAACATTTGCTGGTTGAAGCAGTTCATCCGCTCCGGCCGGTTCAGAATCA
>JAYZAW010000169.1:0-17035 GCA_036339495.1 Pseudomonadota bacterium
GGGCAAATTTCCGAGCTCGCCGCTACAATCGCGGTCTCGTCCACGACGGCGCTCAGCGCAATCCCCGGCGTGGCCACTTTAGACGGGTAAAATTTCTGTGCCACCAACCCATAGCCACGATAGGGGTTGTCGGTGATCAACAAGTTCATCGTGGCGGGGGCATCGGCGACGCGGTCGGGATGAACCAGACATGCGCCGGCGGAACTGTTTCGAAACGCCTGCTGGTAACGCGCATTGTCGAAGAAACTGATATCGCTCGCCGTCGCGGTTTCCAAGGGCGCCACGTCGTGCACAAGCGCGTCCGGATGATTTGCGTCATGGAGCGTCGCGCCGGCCAACTCGGCGAGACGGCCAAGCGTGAACGGCCCCTGGGATTCATAGAACCTTGGGTCGGCCATACGCTATTTTTTCTCCTTAACGACGACTTTCACCGATGGCAGTTTTTTGTCCAACCGCCTCAACGCTTCCTTACTCAAATCCAGGCTTTTGATCGACAGGAACACAACCGATTTGGGCAGCACGATGTTCACTTTTCTCTCCTTGGCCAATTCCTGCGCCACGATAATCAATGAACTGCGAATTTGTTCCATGGCCGCGCCATAAGCCGAATCCAGGGATTGTTTACGCGCCTGCACGTCACGTTGGGCCTGCCGAGCCCGGGTTTCGAAATCGCGTCTTTTTTTGGCGAAGGCTTCCGGCGACAGGATTGCCCGTTGTTGGGCAAGCGCTTTCTCGGCCTTGCGTAGTTCATCTTGCTGTCGCCGGACATCCTTTTGAAAATCCGACCTTAACTTACGGGCCTGGGGCCGAACGCTTTTGGCGGCCGCCGAACCCGCGACGATGCTTTGGATATCCATCACCGCAATCGAAGGCGTGGGCATATTCTGCGCCGATGCCCAGGTCGTGTTGAACATCGCCAAGACAAGGACAAGGAAAACACGCAAAACAGGTTTCATGATTTTTATCCAATTTTAAAAACGCGTTCCAAAACTGAAACGAACCGTCTGGTCATCGTCGAATGACTCTTTGAGAAACGCCCTGCTGATATCCACGCTAATCGGCCCAAAAGGCGAATCCCAACCAATGCCGGCCCCGGCCGCCGCGCGCAACGAGCCCGTGTCCGTGACCACTCCCGTGCCGCCATCCGTGCCCCCAAGGCTGCCGATATCGGTGAATATGCGGCCCTGGAAACCTAACTCGTTGGGCAAACCGAGAGGAAAACGGACTTGCAATGAACCACGATAATACCAGTTGCCGCCGACCGCGTCCCCGGTAACGACATCGCGCGGGCCAACGCCGAGATTATCGAATCCCCTTAAATCGCCGCCGCCGAGAAAGAAGCGATCGACAATTCGAATGCCATTTCCCAATCCCACGATATATCCGCTGCCGGCCGATACGCTCCCGACGACATCCGCAAGAAATGGATAGTAGTAGGAACCCGACAATTCGTTTTTGAAATATTCTACATCGCCCGCGAAACCGGCGAATTCATTATCCATCCGTAACAAATATCCCCGGCTCGTATTGAACCGGCTATTCCGAACATCGTAGGACAAGCCGTGCCCAACTGAAATCGTTACCGCGGGGCCTTCCTGTTCCTGAATTGCAAGCGAGGCGCCTTCATCGATATCGGTAACCGTATCCTCGCGCCCACCGACGAACCAGTTCTGGATCAGCGCCTCTTTGATCCGATAGCCGATGCGCAGCTTGCCGCCCAGGCGTTCACGATCGAATGAACTTTCCTGCTGCAGATCACGCGTATTGCGGAATATATCGAACCCGGCGGACAGGTTCCGGTTGAGAAAATAGGGTTCGGTAAAGCTGAGATCGATTTGCTGTTCCCGCTGTCCGAGCGAAAGGCGAAGTTTAATATCCTGACCCTTGCCGATCAGATTGCGTTCCCGAAGCGTAAGATCGCCCAACACGCCCGATGAAGACGAGAACCCGGCGCCGAATGATACCTCGCCCGTGGATTTTTCCTGGACCTCGACATTCACGACTGTTGAATCCGGGGTCGTGCCGGGAACATTGGCGACTTCCACTTTTTCGAAAAATCCCAGGTTGCGAATTCTCTGCCGCGACCGGCGTAGCTTCGCAGTGCTGAAGGCATCGCCTTCGATCAGGCGGAATTCGCGCCGGATCACCTTATCCTGCGTTCTCACATTGCCGGTAATATTGATCCGCTCGACAAAGACGCGGGGGCCTTCCTGAATATTAAAAACGATATTGATCAGTTTCTTGTCACGCAGGCGTTTTACGCGGGGCCGCACATCCACGAAAGCGTATCCGAAACTGCCCGCCGCATCGGCCAAGGCGGAAACGGTGTCCTGCACCAGATTCGCGTCATACCAATCGTTCTCGGCAATCTTCACATGTTTCCGTACCTCGGTTTCATTCAAATCACGAAGCGCGGTCGAAATATCGACTTTCCCGAATTTGTAGCGCTCGCCTTCCTCGACGGTGAATGTGATATAGAATCCGGACTTATCGGGCGAAAGTTCAGCCACGGCTGAAACAACCCGAAAATCGGCGTAGCCCCCGGCCAGATAATGCCGACGCAACAATTCCCGATCGAAGGTCAGGCGATCCGGATCATAGGTATCGGACGCCGAAAAATACCTGTACCAGGCCGTTTCCTTGGTCTGAATCACGCTCTGAAGTTTGCTATCGCTAATTTTCGAATTGCCGATAAAGGCGATTTTCTTGATCTCGGTTAATTCGCCTTCATTAATTTCATACACGAGATCGACCCGGTTCTGCGGCAGTTGAATGACCTTGGGTTCGATTTTGGCCGCGAAACGGCCGCTGCGCCGGTAGATCTGAATGATCCGCTGTACATCTTGTTGAACGCGGGCGCGCGTGAAAACCACCCGGGACCGAAGCCGGACTTCATCGTTGAGAATTTCATCAGAAATGCGTTTATTTCCCTCAAACACAATGCGATTGATAATCGGGTTCTCAACCACGCGCACCACGACGGCGTGGCCTTCCCGGCGCAGTATCACATCGGCGAACAGCCCGGTTACGAACAGGCTCTTGAGGGATTTATCGAGCGCGGCGGCGGAAACGATGTCGCCGCGGCGGAACGACATATAGGACCGAACCGTCTCGGCCTCGATCCTCTGTGATCCTTCAACGCGGATTTCGGAAACGCGAAAATTGTTCCCGGGTCTCTGAGCGTTTGCAGTCGTCGTTCCAAGGCATGATGCCACACCCAATGCCAGAACCAACCCAAATTTAAATACCTGCCTCAATACGCCCCCCGGGCCGCCCAACGCGCTACGTAACCAACTCAACGATAAAATCAACCACCCGCAATTGCACGAGATCATTCCAAGTGGCAAACACCATTAGCGCAAGCACCATCGCGATGCCAATTCTAAATCCGAAATCCTGGGCGCGTTCGCCAAGCGGTTTCCCCCGGATCGCCTCGTACACATAGAACAACAAATGGCCGCCATCGAGCATGGGAACGGGAAATAGATTAATCAGCCCAAGATTTATAGAAAGAATGGCAGCGAACATAATCAAGTTCGGCAGACCGGACGCCCACATGTCGCCCGACATTTGTGCAATTCGAATTGGACCGCCCAATTCCTCTGTTGATCGCGTGCCGGCGATAATTTGCCACAGGGCATCCAGGATGTTCCCCGTCATGGTCGCGGTTTCGACGACCGCGTGCCAAGTCGCCACGGCCGGGTTATGGCGGACCATTTTCATGTCGCCGCCGGGGCGCGACACGCCGAGCCGCCCGACCTTTCGCGTGTTGCCGAAACGGTCGGTCAGTTCATGGGAATCCGCAACGGCGGAAAGGGCGACCATCCTGCCGTTGCGGTTAACGACAATGGAGAGTGCGCCGCCCGGGGTCAGCTGCACGATCCGGATCACCTGTTCGAAACGTTCAATATCGGCACCGTTGATGCTTTTGATGACATCGCCGGGCTTCATGCCGGCCCGCTCGGCGGCGCTGCCGGGCAGGACATTATTGATATCGGCGGGCGTATAGGGTTGCCCGACGAACATGAACATGCCGGTCAGGATGACCACGGCGAACAGAAAATTAGCAAACGGGCCGGCGAACACCACCGCCGTGCGCTGGCCGAGCGTTTTAGTGTGAAATGAATCGTTATCAGGTTCTTCCGGCAATCCAGGCTGTTCGGCCTCGACCGGCGGGCCGGCGGACATCTCGCCGAACATTTTCACGTAACCGCCGATCGGGAACAGGCTGAATTTCCAGCGCGTTCCGACCTTATCGTTCCAGCCGATAATTTCCCGCCCGAACCCGATGGAAAACACTTCGATCCGGACGCCGCAATAGCGCGCGACCAGGTAGTGGCCCATTTCATGGACGAAGACCAGCACGGTCAATACGGCCAGGAATGGAAGCACGTAATTCCACAAGGTCAGCAGAAATTCCATGGACAGATTCCGTATTTATTGTTGCTGTTCAACGAAGCCGCGGGCAACGGCCCGAGCCTCCGCATCGATGGCGTACACATCATCAAGGGATGTAAGAGCAGCCGCGGGAATTTTTTCCAATGTCGTTTCAACTGTTTCAGGAATGTCCAAAAATCCGATCCGACCGTTCAGGAATCCGTGAACAGCCTCTTCATTCGCCGCATTTAAAATAGTAGGCGCCGCCCCGCCGGTTTTCAAGGTTTCGCGGGCCAGCCGAATCGAGGGAAAGCGTTCATAATCAGGCGCTTCGAAGGTCAGTTGCCCTATTTTACCAAGATCGAGTCTCTCGCTGGGCGCATCCATCCGATCGGGCCAGGCCAGCGTATATGAAATCGGCGTGCGCATATCCGGCGTCCCAAGTTGCGCCAAAACCGAACCGTCCACATACGAGACCATGCTGTGAATGATCGACTGGGCATGGACCAGAATATCGATCCGTTCTTCCGGCATTAGAAACAGATGGCAGGCTTCAATCAGTTCCAGGCCCTTGTTCATCATGGTGGCGGAATCGACGGAGATCTTCGCGCCCATGTCCCAATTGGGATGGGCGACCGCCTGGGCCGGCGTAACATTTCTCATGTCTTCCAGAGAAGTCGTCCGGAACGGCCCGCCAGACGCGGTCAAGATGATGCGTTCGATAGAATCCGGATTGTCGAAGTCGAAGACCTGGAAGATGGCGTTATGTTCGGAATCCACCGGCAGCATGGTCGCGCCATGGGCGGCGACTTCCTCGGTCATCAGCGAGCCGGCACACACCAGGCATTCCTTGTTGGCTAGCGCGACAATCGTGCCGCGCCGAACCGCCGCCATGGTCGGCTCCAACCCCGCCGCGCCGACAATGGCCGCCATCACCCAGTCGGATGGCGCGGCGGCGGCTTCTATCAATGCCTCGCGTCCGGCCGCAACCTGTACCTGTGTCCCGGCCAGCGCTTTTTTGAGATCGTCATATTTGCTTTCATCGGCGACCACGGCGAGACGGGCATTGAGGCGACGCGCCTGGTCGGCGAGCAAATCGACATTTCGGTTGGCGGTCAACGCCTCAACCTGAAATGCGCCGGGGTCCCGTTCGATCAGATCGATGGTGTTGGTTCCAATTGACCCGGTAGATCCTAGTATCGTGACAATTTTCGGATCGGCGCCCGGATTATCGAGTGTCAACGCCATAAATCCATACCTCCATGTGTCACATATACAAACAACGCGATTACCGGCGCCGTGGACAGCAACCCGTCGAACCGGTCCAGGACTCCGCCATGTCCCGGGATCAAATTACTGGCATCCTTTAGCCCGAAATGCCGCTTGACGAATGATACGCTAAGATCGCCGCACTGCGCCACAACCGCCGTGACCGCGCCCAACAGACAAATCACCCAGGGCATCGGCGCCGACGACCAAAAAGCCCACGCGAATCCCCAGATTGCGGCCAACGAAACCGCGCCGCCCAACCCGGACCAGGTTTTCCCTGGGCTGATCCGAGGCGCCAATTTTGCGCCGCCGACGGTTCTGCCGACAACATAACCGCCGACATCCGTGGCCCAGATGACGCCAACCAACCAAATGGTGATCCGCAACCCGATTTCAGGGTCGGACCGCAGCCATATGGCCGCCAGACAGGGCACGCCGATGACGATGACGCTGGCCGATGCCCAGACCGGCCGGCCTTTTCCGCTCAAACGCACCACCCCATATCCGATCAGCGTCGCCGCGCCGATCATGATCAGGGCAAGATCGAAACGGTTAAACCAGACCGCCAGGCCGATGCCGAACAACGCGGCGCACGCCACAATACCACCTGGCCCGAATTTCTGATCGCCGCACATCCTGTCCCACTCCCACGCCATGGCGATGCCGGAGACGATCATGACGATTTCAAGATATGGACTGCCGACGAATATCGCGGCGAGGACAATCGGCCCAAGAACAAGCGCGGAAAGAATCCGAAGCTTCAGTTCATTATTTGTGGCATCACGCAACGGTGGACCCAAACCGCCGCTCGCGACGGTTATATTCATCCACGGCGGCCTGCAAATCCGCCTTCGCGAAATCCGGCCACAAGGTATCGGTGAAAACCAATTCGGCATAGGCGGACTGCCATAGGAGAAAATTGCTGATGCGTTGTTCGCCACTGGTCCTGATCAGTAAATCCGGATCGGGAATATCCGTTGTGGTCAATCGCGAATTAAACATGGCCTCGTCGATATCATTGGGATCGAGGCGACCTTTTGCCGCTTCCGCGGCCAAGTCGCGCGCCGCCGCGATTATTTCCTGACGCGCGCCGTAGCTCAATGCGACAATGAGGTGCAGACGGTTGTTTTCCGCCGTCCGTTGTTCCGACATCTCCATCAATTCCACGATATCGTCGGCCAACAGGCTTCGATCGCCGATGAAACGGATATTGACGCCGTCGGCATCGAGCGCATCCATTTCATTTCGCAAATAGAGGCGCAACAGACCCATCAAATCGGTGACCTCGGCCAGCGGGCGATTCCAGTTTTCGAGCGAGAAACCGTACAAAGTGAGATAGGAAATACCCAGATCAACCGACGCCCGGATGGCGGCGCGAACGGCCTCCGCGCCCCGTTTATGACCCGCCACGCGCGGCAGATTACGCTGCTTCGCCCAGCGTCCGTTTCCATCCATGATGATGGCGACGTGGACAGGCGGTTCCGGTCCGTCGAGATGGGTCGCGACTGGCTTCATCTCATCAGACCTGCATGATGTCCTTGTCCTTGGCTTCCAGGGACTCATCGATGGTTTTCACGTTCGTATCGGTGAGTTTCTGGATATCCCCGGCCCAGCCGCGCGATTCATCTTGCGAAATCTCGTGGGTTTTTTCCAACCGCTTGAGCTTATCCATCCCGTCGCGGCGGACGTTACGGACCGCGACTTTTGCCTGTTCAGCGTATTTATTGGCGATCTTAGTCAATTCGATACGCCGTTCCTCGGTGAGTTCTGGAACCGGAATGCGTAAAACATTACCCTCGGTTTGCGGATTGAGGCCGAGCCCGGAATCGCGCACCGCCTTTTCAACGAATTGAACGAGGCCGTTGTCCCAGACCTGAACGGTCAGCATCCTGGGGTCCGGCACGCCGATGGTTCCAACCTGCGACAACGGCATTTTGGAGCCATAGGCTTCCACCGTAATGGGCTCGAGGAGGCCAGCCGAAGCCCGTCCCGTCCGCAGACCCGCGAACTCCTTCCGTAAGACTTCCACGGCGCCCAGCATGCGTCTTTCGATGTCGGCGAGATCCGGATCCGCCATGGTTTATCCCTCCCCATTTATGATCGTGTAAGTTCCCTTCCTGCCGACGACATCGGCAAATGCGCCAGGATTGTGTAACGAAAAGACCAGAATGGGAATGTTATTTTCACGCGCCAGCGCAATCGCCGAGGCATCCATTACACGCAAATCGCGGGACAAGACCTCAGTATAGGACAGGCGGTCGTATCGAATGGCGTCCTTATCGGTCTTCGGATCGGCGGAATAGACGCCATCGACCTGGGTGCCCTTGAACATGGCGTCGCACCCCATCTCGACCGCGCGCAAGGCAGCCGCCGTGTCCGTGGTAAAATAGGGATTGCCGGTGCCGGCCGCGAAGATGACCACGCGGCCTTTCGCCATGTGCCGGTCGGCGCGCCGGCGGATATAAGGTTCGCAGACCGTATCCATAGGAATTGCGGATTGCACCCTCGTGTGCGTTCCGAGCCCTTCCAAGGCGCCCTGAAGCGCCAGCGCGTTCATCACCGTTGCGAGCATGCCCATATAATCGGCGGTGCCGCGCTCCAGCCCCTTGGCGGCGCCGGAAATACCGCGAAATATATTGCCGCCGCCAATGACAACGCAGACCTGAACGCCCAGCCTGGTCACGGATTGAACTTGCTTGGCGATTATTTCGAGCTTTGCGGGATCGAGCCCGTAATCCTGCTCGCCCATAAGCGCCTCACCGGAGAGTTTCAGCAACACCCGGCTGAATTTTTTATCGGTGGTGGTTCCCTCGGTCATAATATCCAATCGCGGAAGCGCCGCTAATCAACTTGCCAGGGTCGCGGCGACCTCTGCCGCAAAATCCTCTTCCTTGCGCTCAATCCCTTCACCAAGCGCAAACCTCACGAAGCCCGTGACGGCGACCGGGGCGCCGACATCATTCGCGGCGTTCTCCAGCACCTTGGCGATTTTCGTTTCGCCGTCGACGACAAAGACCTGCTCCAAAAGAACGGTCTCTTCATAATATTTGCGCAACCGGCCATCGACCATTTTCTGGACGATTTCCTCGGGCTTGCCGCTGTCGCGGGCCTGGTCGGCCAGAACTTCCCGTTCACGGTCCAACTCGGCGGCGTCGACATTCTCGATCGCAACGCATTGCGGATTAGCCGCGGCGATATGCATCGACAACTGATGCCCCAGCTCGGAGAGTTTGCCCTGATCGCCGCCGGATTCGAGCCCGACCAGAACGCCGATGCGCCCAAGTCCGGGATTGATTGCGCCGTGGATGTAGCTCGCGACGATTCCCGCCCCGACTTCGATCGTGGCGGTCCGGCGCAGTCCCATATTTTCGCCGATCGTCGCGACCAGTTCCGTAATCGCGGTGGAAACCGTGCCGCCATCGGGATACGCGGCGGCGTTGACCGCGTCCACGTCGCCGCCAACGTCAAGCGCGACATCGGCGATGTTCCCGGCCAGAGCCTGAAAATCGTCGTTCCGCGCCACGAAATCTGTTTCGGCATTGACCTCAATCGCGGCGCCCTTGGTTCCGGAAACGGCAACCGCCACCAGACCTTCCGCGGCGACGCGTCCGGCCTTCTTGGCGGCCGCCGCCAAACCTTGCTTGCGCAGCCAATCAACCGCTTCTTCGATATCGCCGCCAACCTCGGTCAGCGCCTTCTTGCAATCCATCATGCCCGCGCCGGTCTTTTGGCGCAGGTCCTTGACCAGCGATGCCGTAATTTCGGCCATGGGGTACCTCGCTTCGTGAAGTGTTTTCATTCGGGACCGCGCCGTCAACTCATCAATGGCGCGGATGTATTTTAAGGTGAATTACCCTTCGGTTTTCTCGACGGGTTCGGCGGCGGCTTCGGTGACGGCGGCTTCCGCGACAGCGGGCTCCGCGACGGTGGCTTCCGCGACCACGGCCCCGGCAATTTCGGCGCCCACCGGAACGTCTTCCACCGGGACATCGTCGGAAGGTCCGTCCTCGCCCTCGCCGACGTCGACCCCGGCCGTGATTGCTTCCTGTTGCAATCCGTCAAGGACCGACCGTGAAATCAGATCGCAATATAAGGCTATCGCGCGGATCGCGTCGTCATTGCCGGGGATCGGGAACGTGATTCCATCCGGGTCAGAGTTGCTGTCGATCACGCCGATAACGGGAATTTTGAGCTTTTTGGCTTCCTGGATCGCGATCGCTTCTTTGTTGGTATCGATCACGAACAGGATATCGGGCAGCCCGCCCATTTCCTTGATGCCGCCGAGGGAGCGTTCCAGCTTTTCGCGCTCGCGCGTCCGGCCGAGAAGTTCCTTTTTGGTCAGGCCGCTTTCATCGTCGGACAGGGTCTCATCCAGTTCGCGCAGCCTGCGGATCGACGCCGTGATGGTCTTCCAATTGGTCAAAGTACCGCCGAACCAGCGGTGATTGACGAAATACTGTCCGCAGCGCGCCGAGGATTCGGCTACCTGTTCGGCGGCCTGGCGCTTGGTGCCCACGAACAGAACGCGGCCGCCGCTGGCCGTGACCTGGCGCACGGCGGCGAGCGCCGCATGCAACATCGGCACGGTCTGCTGCAGATCGATAATATGAACCCCGTTGCGCACCCCGAAAATATAGGGGCCCATTTTGGGATTCCAGCGTCTGGTGTGGTGACCAAAGTGAATGCCGGCTTCGAGAAGCTGGCGCATGGTAAATTCGGGCATCGCCATTGATGCGGTTCCTTTTCCGGTTAGACCTCCGCGGGGGGTTGGTCCCGCCCTATTCCGATTAATTCGGGATTTTCAGGGCAAAACACCGGATCGATGCCTGACATGTCCATCAGACGCCGCATCCCCGCGTGTGTGATGCGCGTCTCAATAACCCGAACGAAGCTAATTCGCAAGCAAATTCGGGGGGGTCAGAGATCCCGGACGGCTGTAATGCCGGGAACCGACTTGATCGCGGACATCAGCTCTCCCGACAGGGCATAACGGCCGGGCAACGCCACTTCCACCTGGTTTTCCGGGTCCACGCTGATCACCAGGCTGATCACGCCGTTGCCGGAATCGCCCTTGGAAATGGTCAGTTTCAGGGTCTCGATGCCCTCGCAACCGCCCATGAACACCTGGACACCCTTTGTGGCTTTCGCCAGAGCGTCGTCGAGCGGTTCGATACTCACCGCGGACAGGCGCACGCCGTCGTCATCCCTGTCCGCCCGCGCCTCGGCCGTGATTAAAACCCGGGCATTGGTCTCCAAAAGCTCACGCGCGCCCACCAGAACTTCCGTGAACGCCACGACTTCGTAACTGCCCGAAGAATCAGACAGTTCGATAAATGCGAACCGCTTCCCCTTGGCGGAAGTGCGTTCACGCTTGGCTTTCACAATGCCGGCCAGTTTTTGATGTCCGCCCGCCATGGCGAGCCCCACCTCGGCCAATGGGGTCACGCGGAGGCGGCGCAGCCGATCCGCATCGATATCGAGCGGATGGGCCGACAAATAGAACCCAACCGCGTCAAATTCGTGGCCCAGCCGTTCCATCGGCGTCCAGTCGGCAACATCCTTCCGGACCATTTCCGGCTGCTGAAGCAATTCTTCATCGCCGCCGAAAAAACTCTGCTGATTGGTCGAACGTTCATCGGCGGCCACCGCGCCCTCGCGAACAAGAAGCTCGATATTTTCGAACATCTGGCGCCTGTTGCCGTTCAGACCGTCGAAGGCCCCCGCGCAAATAAGATTCTCGAACTGCCTCTTATTGGCGGCCTTATTGCCGACCCGACGGGCGAAGGCCATCTCGTCGGCGAACGGCCCGGCGGAGTCCCGCTCCGCGACGATGTCGGCCATTGCCTGGGCGCCGACATTCTTGATCGCAGCCAGCGCATAACGGACCGCGCCCCGGTCAACGCCGTTCCGCAAGGTCTCGACCGTGAACTCAACGCCGGAATGGTTGATATCCGGCGGCAACAGGGGAATATCCAGTCTTTTCAACTCATCCCGGAACACGTTGAGCTTGTCCGGATTGCCGAGATCGAGCGTCATGGTCGCGGCGAAGAATTCGACCGGGTGGTTGGCCTTCAGCCAGGCCGTGTGATAGGCGATCAGCGCGTAGGCGGCGGCGTGGGATTTGTTAAAGCCATAGCCCGCGAACTTATCGACCTGTTCGAAGATACGCGCAGCCTGGGCGCGCCCGACGCCGCGTTCCCTGGCGCCGTTCAGGAACGCGTCCCGCTGGGCATCCATTTCCGACTTGATCTTCTTGCCCATGGCGCGGCGCAGCAAATCGGCGGAACCGAGGCTGAAGCCCGACAGGGTCTGGGCGATCTGCATGACCTGTTCCTGATAGATCATCACGCCGAAGGTTTCCTTGAGAATGCCTTCCAGATCGGGGTGCAGATAATCGGGTTCTTTCAGCCCGTGCTTGCAGGCGATATAGCGCGGAATATTGGCCATCGGCCCCGGACGGTACAGCGCCACGAGCGCGATCAGATCCTCGAACGCATCGGGCTGCATCTGACGCAGCACATCGCGCATGCCGGTGCTTTCCAGCTGGAACACGCCGGTCGCGTCGCCGCGCGCCAGCATTTCGAAGGTCAGCGGGTCATCCAGCGGCACAGTGGCCAGATCGACGACCACGTCCCGGTCGGCCAGCAGCTTGACCGCGCGGTCGAGCACGGTCAGCGTTTTCAGCCCGAGAAAGTCGAACTTCACCAACCCGGCGAGCTCGGTGTATTTCATGGAAAACTGCGTCGCCATGGTCTCGGACCGGGGATCGCGGTACATGGGCAGCAATTCGTCCAACGGCCGGTCGCCGATCACCACCCCGGCGGCATGGGTCGACGCGTGGCGGAACAGACCTTCCAGCTTCATGGCGATGTCGAGCAGGCGCTTGACCGTTTCATCGCCGTCCCGCATTTCTCGAAGCTGGGGTTCCTGCTCCAGCGCCTCGGCCAGGGTCGGCGGGTTGGCCGGGTTGAACGGCACCAGCTTGGAAATACGGTCGACCTGGCCATAGGGCATGCCAAGCACCCGCCCGACATCGCGGATCGCGGCCCGCGCCTGTAGTTTTCCGAAGGTGATGATCTGGGCGACCCGATTGTCGCCGTATTTATCCTGCACGTAGCGGATCACTTCGTCGCGCCGGTCCTGGCAGAAATCGATGTCGAAATCAGGCATCGACACCCGTTCCGGATTGAGAAACCGTTCGAACAGCAGTCCGAATTGCAGCGGGTCCAGATCGGTGATGGTCAACGCCCAGGCGACCACCGAGCCGGCGCCCGAGCCGCGGCCCGGCCCGACCGGAATTTCCTGGTTCTTGGACCATTGAATAAAATCGGCGACGATCAGAAAATAGCCGGGAAACCCCATGCCGATGATTACATCGAGCTCAAACTTGAGCCGTTCCCGGTAAGGCGCGGCAAGTTTCTCGCGCGCCGCGTCGTCCATGCCGTCGTCGTAATACTTCGCAAGCCGGGCATCGAGCCCGTCCCCGGCCTGCTTGATCAGATAATCGGCCTCGGTATAGCCGTCCGGAATGGGAAAGGCCGGCAGGATCGGATTGCGCACGCCCGGCATGAAGGCGCAACGCCGGGCAATCACCAGCGTGTTGTCGACCGCTTCGGGCAGATCGGCGAACAGCGCCCGCATTTCAGCGGCGGTCCGGAACCGGTGATCCGGGGTCAGCCGGCGGCGGTCTTCCTGGGAAACGTGGTTTCCGCCCGCGATGCACAACAGCACGTCATGAGCTTCATGCATGTCGGCATCGGAAAAATAGACGTCGTTCGTCGCGACCAGCGGGATTTCGTAATCAAAGGCCAACTGGACCATGTCATCCTCGATCCGGCGTTCGATTTCGAGCCCGTGGCGCATGAGTTCGACATAAAGCCGGTCGGGAAACGCGTCGCGCAATTGCTCGATCATGCCGCGCGCCTTTTGCAGCTGGCCCTCGGCGAGCAGCCGACCGACCGCGCCCTCGGGCCCGCCGGTCAGCGCAATCACGCCGTCCGAATGGCGGATTACTTCCTCAAGCGAGATCTGATGATCGCCATGTTCGGACTCCACATAGCTTTTGGACGTCAGCTTCAATAGATTTCCGTAGCCGGTTTCATTCCGCGCCAGCAGCACCAGCTGGTCGCCCGCCGGCTTCACGCCATGGGCGCCGAACGCCTCATCGACATCGATCCGTTCAACCAAAATCTGGCAGCCGAGAATCGGTTGAACTCCCGCCTTGGCGGCGGCCAGCGAAAACTCCAGCGCGCCGAACATATTGCAGGAATCGGTGACGCCCACGGCCGGCATTGCGTCATCCCGGCAAAGCTTCGTGAGATCGCCGATCTTGATCGCGCCCTCGGACAGGGAATAGGCGGTGTGGACCCTGAGATGGACAAAATCAGCGTGGCTCATGGCGCTATTCTAGTTCAAATAAAATTTGGACCGGCACAGAATTTCATACCAAGCCCGAATCGTCAGCGACTCAGTTTGAACCATGTTGCGCGGAATGTGCAAATTGAGCCCGCATTTCCGACATTCGCGGCAAAGCACAAGTCGATGTGCGCCGCGGCAAGGCGGGAAATGCGCCGCCACGTCAACCGGACATTCGGAACCTCGAACCTCGTGTTCGGTACATCCGGCTTCAGCCGAATGGTTTGCACAGTAAAATCAGCTTTGGCAACAACGTGAGCGCCGCCAAAAGGGCGATAAACATTGCCGCCCCGGTTAACACGCCGAAATAGATCGTGGGGATGAAGTTGGACAACATCAAGATGGAGAATCCGAAGATGATGGTCATGGTCGTGTAGCACACCGCCTTGCCGATACTGGAATGGCAAATGTGCAGGGTCTCCACATAGCTATGCGTAAGGGCGTACTCTTCTCTGAAACGATAGATGTAGTGAATTCCATTGTCGACGGCGATACCGATAGTGATGGCGGCGATTGTAATGGTCATCATGTCCATGGGAATATTCGACCATCCCATGATACCCAAAACCACCACGGCGCCCATCAAATTCGGCAAAATGCCGATAATCGACAAGGTGATTGATCGGAACAAGACCAGAAACATGATCGCAATACCCAGCATCACGACGCCGATGGTCTTGATCTGCGATGCGAACAGGCTCTGCAGCATGTTGTTGTAGAGTACGAGCAGCCCACTCACGGTTACGTCCTCGATCATGGACCCGTAACCGGCGAGCGCCTTCAATCCGGACTTCTTTCCCAGGTCGCGGCGCACCGTTTCCAACAACTCATTGCGGCGCAGATCGGGTTTCGAATCCAACACACGCGCCAGGAGTCGCACCTCGTTGTCTTTGATGGAGACATAAGGGTCGATGAGATTCTTTTTTACCGAAACGGGAAGTTTTTTATACAGGATCGCCAGTTCCATTCCGTCCAGCTCTTTTTTGGCATAGTCTTCGGCAACCCGCACCGTCGAAGCGAGCGAGAGTACCTTGCCGATTTCGGGCAATCCGTCGAGGTAGTCATGTGCTTTTTTGATCATCTCGACCTTGATGGGGTTAAACCATAACTCCGGTTTGTTGCGGCGCGCTTCCATATACTCGCGCTCCATCTGTATATCTTCCGGAGTCATCTCCTTAAGGTCCTCCGGAGACAATTCTTCGGCGGTTTCATCCTCCAATTTAATCAGAATTTCCAAAGGCGTCGTGCCGCCGAGCTCTTCATCGATGAGCTTGAGACCTTGATAAATTTCCGTGTCTTCGCTGAAGTAGTTGATGAAGCTGTTCTCGACGCGCAGCAAGGTGATTCCCGCGACGCTCACGACGGTCAACAGTCCCGCCAACACCAGGATCTTGTTGCCCTGGAACTCGGTCAGACGGGCCAGATATTCGGGTAAGACAAACCGTCCGCCGTCAACGGTGGGTTTCGATCCGGCTTTCCCCATCAACAACAGCACTGTGGGGAACAGCAGAAACGAGGTCGCAAACGTCACCGCCAAACCGGCGCTCATCATCCACCCGAAGTCGATCACCGGCTTGATATCGCTCACGACCAGCGAACTAAAACCCATTATGGTCGTCAGCGCGGTGTAGAGACAGGGTCTCACCATCTTATGGATGGTGGTTCTGACCAGCGCGAACTGATCGTCACCGGGATGATCTCGATGGAGCTGCAGGTAGCGCACGATCAAATGAATGTTCATCGAAATGGTGATGATCAGCATGAGGGCGAGAAAATTGGATGAGACGACGGTGACCTTCCAACCGATCAATCCGAGGACGCCGATCATGATCAATCCGGCGTAGAAGCAGCTGAGCAGGGGGAGCACGATCCAGCGCAATTTCCGGAAGATGGCGGTGAGAATGATGATCAGGAACGCGAGAACACCGCCCCCGAAGACGATCAGGTCGTTGCGCACGAATGTCACCATGTCGTCGGTAATCATCGGCAATCCGCCGAGATGTAGAACGCCGTGCTGGCGGTACGGCTCGATGATGTCTCTGATGTGAGCGATGTCGAGGTGGCGTTGCTCGTTTATCGCTTCATGAACTTGATCGTATTCGGCGGTGATGCGTTTCAGGGTTCGCGTCTCTTCGGCCGAGAGACCGTTATGCCGTTTTTTCGCCCGCAACTCGTTTCGAGACTTGAGTAAGCGGTTGTACTGTTCATCCTCGACCAGTCCCAACAGTAGAGCAGTGGTTCGGCCATCCGCGCTGATGATGAGATCGCGGTAAATGGGGCTATTGACCAACTCGTCCTTGGCCTTGGCCCGATCGATACCGGGTTTCTCCAAGCTCGGCATATCGTCGACCATTTCCTGAATATCTACATCCGAGCTATTGAATAGGGGGGCATCGAGTATCGTGAACACCGTGTCCACGCTGGTGACTTTCTTGAGTTCTCCACGGAGTTGTTTCAAAGGCTCTAATGCTTGGTCCGAGAAGAGATCTTTGTCGGGGGTGTACGTTACAACGAGTAAGTCCCTACTCGGATATCGCTCGTGGATTTTCCGGAACACCTTGAGGTCCACGTCGTCTTCCAGCAACAAGGAGTCGGCGGATGCGTCCAACTTGAAGTCTTTTGTGTGATAGCCAAAGAAAACCAGAATTGAGAGCAGTACGACCAGAACTAACTTAGGATTGTGGAGAACCAGAGTGTCATAGGCCTGCACGGTACGAGACGTCATGAAGTTTCCTCTTTGAGCAACGCCAATTCAGCCAGGGGTACAATGGTGTGTGCACTTTTCCAGGGGGTGACGGTTATCCTGGGCCACCAGGGGCGGATCGCCGCATGCCCGTCTGAACCGAGATTTTCCGGATGACCACTTAAGTCGACAGTCCCCAGATAACATCCAAATTCGGGAAATCGTACCACCATTCCACCGCCGTGGGAAATGCAACCCTTCGGCAGCCATCCGATGGCCTAATTTTGGAGA
>JAYZAW010000170.1:0-6185 GCA_036339495.1 Pseudomonadota bacterium
TGGAGAACGAGCGCATATTCGTGGAGAGCCTGCTAGCGTTCAAACGCGCCGGGGCCGACGGCATTTTGACTTACGCGGCGGTGGAAATTGGGGAACGACTGAGAGCCGGTTGATCACATAACAATAGGTCAGCGATGAGGATGAAGTGGTTTCGGCGCGGCCTGACCAGTCTGGTATTGGTGCTATTGATCGTCGCCGCTGGGGGATATGCGTGGCTCCGCACCTCCCTGCCCCGGCTTGACGGCGAAATAACCACCGCCGACATTTCGTCGGAAATCGAAATCATCCACGATCGCCACGCGGTGCCCCATATAAGAGCCAAGAACACGGAAGACGCCTATTTCGGGCTTGGATTTGCCCATGCCCAGGACCGGCTGTTTCAGATGGATTTCATGCGCCGCTTGGGCGCCGGAAAATTGTCCGAGGTGGTCGGGCCCCCGACATTGGGGCTGGACCGCATGATGCGGACCCTTGGATTATACCGGCTGGCGCGGCAAAGCGTGTCCAGGCTGTCGCCCGAGGCGCGGCGAATGCTGATGGCCTACAGCGCCGGGATCAATTTCTTTCTGACCCGCAAGTCAGGCGAATTGCCGCCGGAGTTCCTGGCGCTGGGGTACCGCCCCACGCCCTGGCAACCCGCCGACTCACTGGTCTGGTCGCGCATCATGGCGATGCGTTTGACGGGAAACTGGCGCACCGAGTCGCTGCGTGCGAGCCTTGCCGCCTGGCTCACGCCCGGCCAGATCGACGAGCTTTGGCCGGTAAACGACGCGACAGTCGCGTCCACCGTATCCGCCTGGATGCCGGAGCTGAAACAATTCAGCCACATGTTCGTTGATTTGCTGCACCACTGGCCAAGGGAAATGCTGCCGATTACCGCGTCCAATTCATGGGCCGTCGACGGCGACCACAGCGCCACCGGCAAACCGATCCTGGCGAACGACCCCCATCTCGGCTTTCGCGCGCCGGGGCTTTGGTATCTCGCCCGGATCGAAACGCCGGACCTCAAGCTGACCGGCGCCACCGTGCCCGGCGTGCCCTATCATATCCTGGGGCATAACGGGCATATCGCCTGGGCCTTCACCAACACGGGCAGCGATACTCAGGATTTATTCATCGAACGCATCGATCCGGCGGACGACGGAAAATACATCACGCCGGAGGGTCCGCGCGCCTTCGAAACCCGTCGCGAGACCATTACGGTCGACGGCAAACCGGATGTCGGCGTCACGATTCGGCGCACCCGCCATGGCCCGGTACTGTCGGATTTGCGGCCGGGGCTGAAATCGCTCGCCGGCAACGGTCACGTCATCGCCATGGCGGTGGCGGGGCTGCGTCGGGACGATATGACCACGGAAGCGTTGTACCGGATCAACCGCGCCCGAAACTGGACGGAATTCCGCGGTGCCCTGCGGATGTTTCATTCACCGCAGCAAAACATCACCTATGCGGACAAGCTTGGAAATTTGGGATTTATCGCACCCGGCCGGGTGCCGATCCGCAAGGCGGGCAACGGCGCGACCCCCGTGCCGGGATGGACCGGCAGCCACGACTGGCGCGGCTTCATACCGTTCGACGACCTGCCAACAACGTTCAACCCCGCCTCGGGCCGTGTCGTAAACGCCAATAACCGCATCGCGCCCAAAAACTACCCCTATGACCTCGGCCTCAAACACGCCACGTCATATCGCGCGGAACGCATTCACCAGATGCTGGACGACACGGACCGGCCGCACCGGCTTGACGATTTCGCCGCCATGCAGTCCGATCCGGTTTCGCTGATGGCGCGTGATCTCGTCCCCATTATGACGCGCATCGCGGCCGCCGACGACCGGTCCCGCCAGGCATTGGAAATGTTACGCGGCTGGAATCTGAAAATGGCGCGCGGCCGACCCGAACCGCTGATCTTTACCGCGTGGCTGCGGAATTTTAACCGGCTGCTCTATGCGGACGAGTTTGGCGCGGCCTTGCCCGCCTATTGGCGAATCCGGCCGCTTTTTGTCCGCAATGTCCTCAAACAAAACGCGGCATGGTGCGACGACCGATCCAGCGCAAAGGTCGAAACCTGCGATGGGCTTTTACGAACCGCACTTGATGCGACGCTGGACGAGCTTGAAGCGGCCCATGGCGATGATCCGTCCGCATGGCGTTGGGGCGATGCTCATTACGCGCTGTTCCGTCATCCGCTGTTCGGACGCATCGCCGCGCTTCGCGACATAACCGATATCCGGATTGCAAGCGACGGCGGGGCCTATACCGTCAACCGCGCCCAACATCGCTTCAGCGACCCAGAAAAGCCATTCGCCAGCATTCACGGGCCGGGCTACCGTGCGATATACGATCTGGCCGATCTCGACCGATCGAAATTTATCCAGGCCACGGGCCAGTCGGGCAATTTTCTGTCGGCGCATTACCGCGACCTCACGGAGAAATGGCGCGATGGCGGCTATATTTCGATTCCCGCGTCCCGCGCCCGGGCGCTCGACAGCGCAGTGGGCGTATTGAAATTGAGGCCGCAACAATGACCGTAACCATTGCGCATATCCGCGACGCCGCGGCCGCCCTGGACGGGCTGGTGGTCCGAACCCCGCTGGTCCATTCGAAAACGCTGTCGGGGATCACGGGGGCCGAGCTCTTTCTGAAGCTCGAAAATCTGCAATATACGGCGTCGTTCAAGGAACGCGGCGCGCTCAACCGGCTCCGCGCGCTTAGCGATGATGAGCGAAAGGCCGGGGTTATCGCCCTGTCGGCGGGCAATCACGCCCAGGCGGTCGCCTACCACGCTGACCGCCTCGGTATCGAAGCAGTCATAGTGATGCCCGACAACACGCCCTTTATCAAAGTATCGAATACCCAAAACCTTGGCGCACGGGTCGAGTTGCACGGCGACAATTTGAACGAGGCTTCGCAATTCGCGCATTCGTTGGCGGACGAAAAAGGATATGTGATTATTGACCCCTATGACGATGATCTGGTCATGGCGGGACAGGGAACGCTGGCGATCGAGATGCTGGAGCAAAATCCCGATTTGGATATTCTCGTCGCGCCGATCGGCGGCGGCGGGCTGATCGCGGGCTGCGCTGTCGCCGCCAAGGCGCTGGCGCCCAAGATCGAGATCATCGGCGTCGAGGCGGCGCTCTACCCGTCAATGAAAGAGGCGATCGAAGGCGCGCCGGCGACCGCGGAAGGCCACACGATCGCGGAAGGCATCGCCGTGAATTCACCCGGCGCGTTGACCCAACCGATTATCGAGAAACTGGTTTCAGAAATTCTGCTGGTCAGCGAAGGCGCTATTGAGCAGGCGGTGCATCTGATCGCAGAAATTGAAAAGCTGGTAACCGAGGGCGCCGGCGCAGCGCCTCTGGCCGCGGTGATCGAAAACCACGATCGATTTGCCGGCAAAAATGTCGGGCTGGTGATCTCGGGCGGCAATATCGATTCCCGTCTGCTCGCGTCGGTTCTGATGCGCGGACTGGTGCGGTCGGGCCGCCTGGTCCGGGTGCGTATCGAGGCCACAGATCTGCCGGGCAGCCTGGCCCGCGTCACCGGCCTGATCGGCGAACACGGCGGCAACATCATCGAAGTCGATCACGAGCGCTGGTATTACGATGTCCCGGTCCGCTTTACCGAACTGGATCTGTTGATCGAAACCCGCGACGCGGATAACGCGCGCGACATTGTGCAGGCGCTGATCAACGAAGGTTTTCCGACCCGAATGTTGAGCAGCGCGGCGATGAAATCCGATTAAACGGAAAGGCGGTTGTACCGCCCCTGGAAGAACAGCAGGGGGCGTCTGCCTTCGCTGTCATTGCTGAATTTTTCGACTTCTCCGACGATGATCACGTGATCGCCGCCATCATGGACGTCGCGTTTACTGCATTCCAGCGTCGTAATGCAATCCGGCAATACCGGACACCCGGACTCGCTGGTCCCGTAATTCACGCCGGTCCATTTGTCGGTCCCCGACTTTGCGAAATGAGACGACAGTTCTTCCTGTTCATCAGTCAGAATATTGATGTTGAAATGAGTCGCGGTTTGGAATGCGTCGAAACTCAACGCCTTCAAATCGAGGCAGAATAGAACCAGGGGAGGATCAAGAGACAACGATGAAAATGAATTCGCCGTGACGCCGAACAATTCGCCTTTTTCGTCGACTGTCGTAATGACCGTTACGCCGGTCGCAAAGCGGCCCAGCGTGTTCCGAAACTCCCTGGCGTCGAAATTCATCGATACGTCATCCCATCCCACCGGCCGTCCCATCGACGGCGTCGGTATCTATCATAATCCAGTGGGATAACCGTACGCAACGCGACGCAACCCCGATCACGGTCATTTGCTTTTTTTGGCGGCAGCGGTGAAATAGGTGCCCCGTCCACTGGCAATCAACTTGCCGTCGCCATCTACAATTCTTGCTTCGGCGACGGAATTGGTCCCGCCAATGCGCACGATTTGAGCAATGACTTTCAAATCGCCGGGCTTGGCGGCGCTGTGGTAATCGACCCTGAGGTCGACCGTGGGCACGGGCATGCCGACTTTCGCCGCGATCATGAAATCAGCCGCAACATCGATCAATGCGCCGAGAATCCCGCCATGCGTGACCCGGGCGGTGGGATTGGAAATCATTTCCTCGCGCCATTTAAGGCCGATTTCAAGGGTATCTTCATCCAGCTTTATGATTTCCAGCCCCATCCAGCTATTAAACGGGTTGGCGATCAGCCGTTCGTTCAACTTTTCGGCTGGTACTACATTTTCGCTCATGCCACCCCTCCCCGGTTTGTTTCGCCGTTAAGCTCAAGCAGCGAAAATTAACCCCCCTGCTCCCGCCACGCAAACACCGGCATTTGAATTTAACCGCAAATCTCTCTGAAATGTGCCTAACACATTTATTTTATGCAAAATCATTTTTACGGGATTTTAACTTAACTCGGTAATCTTTGGCGCCTACAGGGTTTTGCTCTAAGTGTCCCCGAGGTCATAAATGTTAGTAATCATTGGTTCCGTCGTTGTTACCTTGTGCGTATTCGGCGGTTATATGGCCATGGGCGGCAAGCTTGGCGTTTTATGGCAGCCATTTGAGGCCGTGATCATCGTCGGGGCCGCGATCGGCGCTTTCATCATCGGCAGTCCGATGTCCGTGATCAAGCAATTCGGCGGGGCCATGGGCATGGCCTTTAAAGGTTCGCCATACAAAAAAGACCATTTTATCGAACTTCTCAGCATGCAGTTCCAGGTGTTCAAGCTCGCCAAGGCGAAAGGCATGCTGGCGCTTGAACCCCATGTGGAAAACGCCGAGGACAGCGATCTGTTCGGTCAATTCCCAAATTTCCATGCCAATCACCACGCGCTGACATTCATGTGCGATTACCTTCACATGATCAGTCTCGGCACCGAAAAACCGCACGAGATGGAAGCGTTGATGGATGAGGAAATCGACGCTCACCATGCCGAGAAACACCGGCTCGCCGCCGCGGTTCAGTCCATGGCCGACGGTCTGCCCGCGCTCGGCATCGTCACCGCGGTGCTCGGCGTTATCAAGACCATGGGCTCGATCTCCGAACCGCCGGAAGTGCTCGGCAAACTGATCGGCGGCGCGCTTGACGGATCGTTCCTAGGCGTGTTCGTCGCCTATGGCTTTGTCGGCTCGCTCGCGGTGACGCTGAACATGGCTTACGAATCCGAAAGCAAATATTACACCTGCATGAAGGCCGGCATTCTTGCCTATCTGGCCGGTTACGCACCGGCGATTTGCGGTGAATTTGCCCGTAAGTCGCTGATATCCGACGTCAGACCAACCTTCTACGAGGTCGAAGAAGCGGTTTCGGCGCTGCCCACGGCCGAGTAACCGGCATGGCCGATACCGAACCGCTGCTCAAAGACGACCCGGCATCAGCCCGCAACCGGCGCATAAGCATCGCATTGCTGCGTGAAGGCGGACCCTTGAGCAAAGCCGCCATGGCCAAGGTCAAGGCCGGCAAAAAATCCGATTTCCGGCGCAACTGGTCGGGCCCGCGCCTGCGCTAACGCGCTTCCATTCCCCGGCCCCCGAAAATTCCAATAATTAACCATAAAGCTCTAACCTTGGGGCTTTTCCGCGTCGTCGCAAAATTCTATGATGAGGCATCGCCTCGCTCTGGAACGATGACGCATGAATCAAACGCTTCACAGGCCGGATAGATTTTTCTTTG
>JAYZAW010000171.1:0-7770 GCA_036339495.1 Pseudomonadota bacterium
GAACTGCGCGAACGCGGCGCGGATTAGAGCATATTCCACTTACGTGGCATCGCGCCGGCCCGCCCCCTCCCGGCCACCCATTGGGGATGATCCCCCGTTTGTAATGTAGGCGGTGGCCGGGAGGGGGAGCGGGCTGGTTCCGTCTAAATTTGAAAGACTCTAGATGTCGTCGGTTACGGTTCCGGCCCGCTTTCAAACAAACTTATTTCTTCGTCCGGCTTATCAACGTTCCCGCACCGCGCTCGGTGAAGGTCTCCAGCAACACCGCGTGGGGCACGCGGCCATCCAGGATGACGGCCGCTTCAACCGATTCCGCGACCGCCTTGAGACAGGTTTCGATCTTGGGGATCATACCCCCCGAGATCGTGCCGTTGCGGATCAGCGTGCGCGCCCGCACCGCGGTGATCTCCGAAATCAGCGCGCCTGTCTTGTCCTTGACGCCGGAAACATCCGTCAGCATCAGCAGCCGCGACGCCCCGAGCGCGCCGGCCACCGCGCCGGCCACCGTATCGGCGTTGATATTGTAGGTCGTGCCGCCCTTGCCGACGCCGATCGGCGCAATGACCGGGATAATGTCGGACTCGCGGAGAGTGTTGAGAATGTTGGCATCGATTGTCTCGGGCTCTCCGACGAAACCGAGATCCAGCACTTTTTCGATATTGGAATCGGACGCCTTTTTCCTGCGCCGCAATTTGCGCGCGCGGATCAACGAACCATCCTTGCCGGAAATCCCAATCGCCGTGCCGCCGGCTTCATTGATCGCGGTGACGATCTGTTTGTTGATCGACCCGCTCAGCACCATTTCGACAATGTCGACCGTGGCGCGGTCGGTGACCCGCAGCCCGTCGATGAAGGAGCTTTGAATCTTGAGCCGCTCGAGCATTTCGCCGATCTGCGGCCCGCCGCCATGGACCACCACCGGATTGATGCCAACCTGTTTCATCAACACGACATCGCGTGCGAACATATCGGCAAGCGCATCGTCGCCCATGGCGTGACCGCCGTATTTGATCACGATGGTCTTTCCGGCATAGCTCCGCATATAGGGCAGGGCTTCGGAAAGCGTGGCGGCTTTTTGCAGCCGCGCCTCAAGGTCGTTCACCGGCCCCGACTTGGATTTGGGCCTGGATTTGGATTTGGATTTTTTTCTGGACGTCATCGTTCGCAACTCTATCTCATGCCCGTCAGCTCTGCCAGGGTGGCGATCCTGGCGCGCATTTCTTCGACCCCGGCCCCGGTTCGGGCGCTTGTGGCGATAATAAAAGGATGCGCGGCGGGGTGGGCGCTCAATTCCTTTTTGGTCGCTTTCATGGCGCGGTCCAGCTCGGACGGGCGCGCCTTGTCGGCCTTGGTCAAGATGACCTGATAGGACACGGCGGCCTTGTCGAGCATGGTCATCAGCTCCTGGTCCGGCGGTTTGGGCCCATGCCGCGCGTCGATCAGCAAATACAAACGGCGCAGCGTCGGCCGGCCGCGCAGATAGCGGTTCACCACTTCGGTCCAGGCGGCGATCTTTTCCTTAGACGCTCTCGCATAGCCGTAACCCGGCAAGTCGACGAGATAAAATTTTTCGTCCAGCAGGAAGAAATTGATCTGTTGCGTCCGCCCGGGAGTCTGCGATGTGCGCGCCAGGGTCTTGCGGCCAGTCAGCGCATTGACCAGGCTGGATTTCCCCACATTGGACCGGCCCGCGAAGGCGATCTCATCCCGGTCCGGGTCGGGGATGATGCTGGTCGTCGCCGCGCCGGCCACGAAACGGCATTCATGGGCGAACAGCAGGCGGCCGGCTTCGATCGCCGCCGCATCCAGCTCGTCGTCCTGGTCCGATATATCGAGTGTCGGAGTATCGCTCATGGCCGCGCCACAGCTTTCTATCGCGTTAGTTTTTCTTGCGGGATTTACCGGCGGGCTTTTTGCCGGACCGCTTGCCCTTGCCCTTGCGTTTCCCGCCGGACGCCTCGGCGGCGGCGGCCCTCGCCTTCGCCTTGCGCTTGCCGCCGGGCGGCGCATTGGCGGATCCCATATCGCGGCCGCTGACCTTGGCCCCGCTGGTTTTCGGCGCGGCGGCGGCGATCGTCCCGCCGGACGCGGAAACGCCCATTCTGCGCATGATGACCCATTGCTGGGTGATCGACAGCAGGTTGTTCCAGGCCCAATAGATCACCAGCCCGGCCGGGAAACGGCCCAGCAGGAAGGTGAAGACGATCGGCAGCATCATGAAGATTTTGGCCTGGGTGGCATCGGCGGGCTGCGGGTTGAGCTTTTGCTGCAGGAACATGGTCAGGCCCATGATGATCGGCCAGATTCCGATATTGACGATCTCGAGGATCTCCGGAACATCCCACTGAACCAACCCGAACACGGTCAGCAGCGCCAGGGGGTCGGGCGCGGACAAATCCTGGATCCAGCCGAAGAACGGCGCGTGGCGCATTTCAATGGTGACGAACAACACTTTGTACAACGCGAAAAACACCGGTATCTGGATCAGGATCGGGAAACAGCCCGCCATGGGGTTGGCGTTTTCCCGTTTATACAGCGCCATCATTTCCTGCTGCTGACGCTGCTTGTCGTCGCCATATTGTTCCCGGATTTCAGTCATCAATGGCTGCAGCTTTTTCATCCGGCTCATGGCGCGGTATGATTTGTTGGCCAGCGGGAAAAAGGCGAGCTTGATCAACACGGTCAGGAACATAATGGCGAGGCCGAAATTGCCGATGAAATTATTGAAATAAATCAGGGCCTGAAAAATCGGTTTGGTGAGGAACCACAACCAGCCCCAATCGACCGCCAGATCAAACCGGACGATGCCGAGATCTTCACGATAACCATCGAGCAGTCTGACTTCCTTGGCGCCGGCGAACAATTTGTTGGACGCGGTCGCCGACGACCCGGGCGCGATCGATTGGGTCGGGCCCAGAAAATCGACCTGATATTTATCCATTTCACCCTGCTTGCCGTGCAGGAAACGGCTATCGGTGGTGGTTTTCTGATCGGGGATCAGGGCGGTGAGCCAAAACTTGTCGGTGATGCCTATCCAGCCGCCGGTGCTATTTTGTTCGACCTTGCCGTCCTCCTGCAAATCGTCGTAATCGACCTCCGCCAGCGTTTCATTGAACACGCCGAGCAGACCTTCATGCAGGATAAAAAAGCCTGAGATTTCCGGCGTTCCAGTGCGGGAGATCAACCCATAGGGACGCACCGCGACGGCCGTGGCCCCGCTGTTGCGCACGCTTTGACCGACCGTGAACATGAAATTCTGGTCGATCGAAATGACCTGGGTAAAGACCTGCCCCTGGCCGTTATCCCAGGTCAACGTTACCGGGTTTCTGGCCGTCAGCCGGGCATGGTTCGCCGACCAGACTGTATCGGGGCCCGGGACCTTGACGTTGTGATCAATCGCGACCCAGCCGAATTGGGCGTAGTAGGGGTTGGGCGCGCCGGGCGGGGACAGCAGCGTGATGTTGTCGCTGTCGTCATCCACAGTTTCGCGGTAATCGGCTAGAACAAGATCGTCGAGCCGCGCGCCCCGCAGCGTCACCGAGCCGCGCAGCCTTGGCGTGGCAATCTTGATCCGCTTGAAAGCGCCCATGATCTGGGCGCGGCTCGGCCCCGCCGCAACCGGCGCCGCGGTCGACATGCCGGGCGAGCCGGGAATATTCACCGAGCCAGACGGGATTGAATTTGCCGGAGCGGCGGGAGAGGTCGGGGAAGCCGGAACGATCGCGTCGGTTTGAGGCGTTTTGGCGGCCTCGCTCGCTTGTTGCGTGCGCTCGCGCTCGATGCGCGGCGTCTCGATCAGGAACTGGAAACCCAGCAGGATCGTGACCGACAAGACGATCGCAAGAATGAGATTACGCTGTTCCATCGGCTTGTTTTTCAGCTCTTCATTTTAAAATGAATGTGTCCGGCACCGGATCGACGCCATCGCCGCCCCATGGGTGGCAACGCAGCATTCGGCGAACAACCAGCCACAAGCCGCCCACGGGGCCATGTCGATGCAAGGCTTCGATGGCGTAATTCGAACAGCTCGGATAAAACCGGCAGCTGGGCGGCAACACCGGCCCCAGCACCAGCTGGTAGACCCGGACCGGTATACACATCGCCCTGGTGATCCAGGCTTTCATGGCCGTGTTTACTCCCCCCCGCATCGGCAGTGCGCGTTGATGCATCACGAGACGAATCCAGGCGCCTCAGCGCCGTTTCAAGATCGTCCACCAATGCGGCAAATGGCCTGGCCGCGGTGGTCGATCGTGCAATCACGACATAATCCCGGCAATTTTTTGCGTGCGCCGGCATCACTTGTTCCACAGCCTCGCGAAGCCGCCGTCGGGCCCTGTTTCGCGCCACTGCGCCGCCAACCTTGCGGCTGGCGGTAAACCCGATGCGGCAATCCCCATCATCCTCCCTGGAAACCGGGTCGGTGGACTGAATATCGCCTTGGATTCGAGGCGCGACCTGCAAAATCAGCCCAGGCGTGACCGATTTGCGGCGCGCCTTCGCAACCCGCAAGAAATCGGGACGCGTCTTAAGGCGCTCCAACAAAGATCTAGGCTCAGGCGGAGAGGCGCTTGCGACCCTTGGCCCGTCGGCTGGCAAGGATTCGGCGGCCACCGACCGTGGCGCGGCGCGCTCTAAATCCATGGCGCCGCATACGGACCAGGACGCTCGGCTGATAGGTGCGTTTCAAGGGTTAACTCCGAAAATCGAGTATGTTCGAACAGGGCTCGCTGTATAGTGACTTGGCCACGCGGAGTCAATCATTGAGGATGCATCGGGAACGCGGTATGACCGGCTAAACTCAGCCTGATATGGTTAATGATGCTTATACTGATGTCTCGAACGGGAGAATACCGAATTTATTCGCGCTGGATGGTTTCGCCTTGATCGCAACCGTCTCAACAACGTCGAATGACGGTTTGTCGGATTATTGTGGGTAAAATGCCGCAGCTTGGGGAAGATCAACAAACGCCGCGGCGATCATGGCGCCCCTCGCCGGGGCATCTGCTTCCCGTTTTTATCCTGATTGCGGGGCTGGCCGCGTATTTCGGCTTTGGACTTCATAGATACGTGACGCTGGAATCCCTGCGGGAACATCATGATCTGTTGACCGATTGGGTTGACGGTTACGGCGTGACCGCCGGGCTCTGCTTCGCCTCGGTTTATGCCGTCGCCGTCGCCTTTTCCATTCCCGGCGCGACCTTGATGACCATCACGGCCGGCCTTCTTTTTGGCCCAATTTCGGCGACGTTGTATGTGGTATTCGGCGCCACCATCGGCGCGACGGTTTTATTTCTCGCGGCGCGCTACGCGTTTAGCGATTTTTTGAGCGCCAAGACCGGCGGCGCCATGGGAAAAATGGCGGACGGCTTCAATGAAAATCCGTTGAGCTATATGCTGGTGCTCCGGCTGGTGCCGCTATTTCCGTTTTGGCTGGTCAATCTGGCGCCCGCGTTTCTCGGCGTTACCCTGACGACATTCGTGATCAGCACATTCTTCGGAATTATCCCCGGCACATTCGTATATGCCTTGCTGGGAGACGGCGCCGGCGCGGTGCTGCATGCCGGACAGGATCTTGATCTGATGATTATCTTCAAACCCCGCTTTCTGGCGCCGCTGATCGGGCTCGGCGTTCTGGCGGCGATCCCGATCGCGTATCGGAAACTGAAAGGACGCGGAAAGGTACCGCATGGTTGACACGCTGGCATGCGATATCTGCGTGATCGGGGCCGGTTCGGGCGGGCTGAGCGTCGCCGCCGGCGCGTCCCAGATGGGCGCATCGACAATATTGATCGAACGGGCGAAGATGGGCGGCGATTGCCTCAATTACGGCTGTGTGCCGTCCAAGGCATTAATCGCGGCCGCCCATGCAGCGCAGGCGGTGCGCCGTGCGCCCATGTTCGGGGTCAACGCAAGCCCGCCTGAAATCGATTTCGGCAAGGTCCATGACCATGTGCACGATGTCATCGCCCAAATCGCGCCCCATGACAGCGTCGAACGGTTCGAGGGTTTCGGCGTTACGGTAATCCTGGATCATGCGCGCTTTACCGGACCGCGCGAGGTGGAAGCCGGCGGCAAGCTGATCCGCGCCCGGCGGTTTGTCATCGCCACCGGGTCGTCGCCGGCCACGCCGCCGATTCCCGGCCTCGACACTGTTCCCTATTTCACCAATGAAACCATCTTCGATTGCCGCGAGGCGCCGGGCCATCTCCTGGTTATCGGCGGTGGGCCGATCGGCGTCGAACTCGCCCAGGCCTTTTGCCGGCTCGGGGTGAAGGTGACAATCCTGGAAATGTTCGGGGTCATGGGCCGCGACGATCCAGAACTGGCCGCGATCGTCCAACGCCGGCTACGGGAAGACGGCGTCCAAATCCATGAAAAAATCCAGATTGACGGAATCGAGGGCGCGGCCGGGGATATCCGGGTCCGGCTGAATGTCGAAAACCGGCAAACCGTGATCGAGGGAACCCATCTCCTGGTCGCCGCCGGGCGCAAGCCCAATCTGGACGGGCTCGACCTTGAGGCGGCGGGGATCGAGCACACGCCCAAGGGCGTCGAGGTCGATCGCCGGTTGCGGACCAGCAACAAACGGGTCTTCGCCGTCGGCGACATCGCCGGACCGTTCCAGTTTACCCACGTGGCCGGCTATCACGCCGGCATCGTGATCCGCAACGCGCTGTTTCGCCTGCCGGCCAAGGTAAATCACGATGCGGTGCCGTGGGCGACTTATACCGATCCGGAACTCGCCTGGGTCGGGATGAGCGAAACCGTCGCAAGGGCGAAACACGGCGATATCCGGGTCATGCGGTTCCCGTTCGTCGAGAACGACCGCGCCGTCGCCGAACGAACCACCGACGGTCTGGTGAAAGTCATCACGACCAAAAAGGGCGTCGTGGTCGGCGCCGGCATCGTCGGCCCCCATGCCGGTGAATTGATACAAAGCTGGATATTACCGGTCGCGCGCGCCATGAATATCAAGCGCGTCGCCGGGCTGATCGCGCCTTATCCCACGCTGGGGGAAGCCAGCAAACGGGCGGCGGGCGCCTATTTTACGCCCGCGCTATTCGGCGACCGCGTGAAAATGATCGTCAGCCTGCTTGCCAAGCTCGGGTAACCAGCGGAAACCAAAGGTTTTTCGCGGTTACAACTTGTTGACCTTCGGTGAGGATGTGTTGATTTGAGGCTTTCACAAGGGTTCTGTCTAATGTTCATACGATTTCACTTCTGAAGCGATAGGAGTGAAAATCGGCGAAGTAAATTGAAACACGCGCGCTGGACGTCATGATCCGTTCCGCGCATTCAAACTCTGAAAGATCCTTATGATCAAGAAAACCATTACAACGCTCAGAATCGTTGCCTTGGCCGCGGCCACCACGGCGCTGCCCGCCGCCGCCAGCACCAGTAATTCCGGTCTGGTTCAGATTGCGGCCTGTAACCCCTGCGCCGCGAAGAATCCCTGCGCCGCAAAAAAACCCTGTGCGACCAAAAATCTGCGCAACCCGTACCGCGCCAAATAGCCGTCCCGGCCGATCGGCTGAACCGACCAACACGATGAAACGCCCTCCCGCCGGGAGGGCCTCGCCGTGGAGGCCCCGGGCAACCGGGTCGTCAACGACCGGCCTGGGCCACGCCCGGTTCCATGGCATCGTTCTGCGCCGGCCAGCGTCAAAGGCCATGATGCTATCGCGCGACATGCCGCCCAGCATCGCCGCGACATATGATTTGCGCCAACATCGGTTTTCCCATTGATCTGGAAGGCGTTGATGGTCCTGA
>JAYZAW010000172.1:0-10928 GCA_036339495.1 Pseudomonadota bacterium
AACTTCTTTGTAATTGGCTAACGGCAGTCTGGTCGATAGAGCCCCCCACCCCTGCTCTCCCCCTCAAGGGGGGAGGGTGTCACCGTTCCACCAGCGCCCCCGCCTCGTCCAGCTCCAAACCGGTTTCCCTGGCGCGGTCGAGCACCGACTGGGCCCATCCGACCTTGCCGGAATCGGTGCCGCCGATGATCGCCATGAGATGCGCGTGGCTGTCGCCGATATTGCGGAAGCCGCGCAGCACGCCGACCGGGACCGAGACCACGTCCCACGGGCCGAGCTCGATTTGCTGTTCGCCGTCATCGCCCCAATAGACCGCCCAGCGCCCCGACATGGGGATGAAGACCTCGACCGTCGGGTGAGAATGCAGCGCCGCGCCCTTGCCCGGATCGGCCCCGACATAGGTCACGTTAAAGCCTTCGGCGGACGCGATCGCCGGGGCGAGGTCCGGGTCTTCCGTGACGCCCGCGCCGATTACGTTGAAGATAACGCGCTCATGCTCCGGGATACGCGTGTCCACGAAAGCCTGTTTCGACGCGCTGAGCTGTTCGAACCTGGCGGTTCGGGCGGTCATTTCATCCATGGTCACGTGTTTGTCGGTCATGATCATTCTCCCAATTCCCGTAATGCCGGCATGATTTCGGTTGCGAACAGTTCGAGCGAGTGCATTTCGTCTTCGTGGCTGATATCGCCGAACGCCATCTGAGCGATGATCCGGTTGATATCGCATTGATCCAATTGCGCCGCAAGTTCGGCGCGCACCGTATCGGGCGATCCCGCGACCATCATGCCACAGCCGCGCGCCACATCGAAATCGGTGATGATGGCGGCGGTCGGCTGGTCACCGTGATCCCACCACAGTTTGGCGAGGCTGCCATACCAATGGGCGAAGGCCGAGCGCGCGATGCGGTCGGCTTCCGCGTCGGTCGCGGCGACCACGATATTGCGTACCCCGGCGATCACCGGCTCCTCGGGCGCGCCGGGCAGCCGGTCGGGATGGCCGCGATACTCGTCCCATTTTTGCCGGCAACGAGCCGCCACGTCGCGAATCCGCGATGTCGGCCCGATGATCACCATGTTCATGCCGGTGCGCGCCGCGAAATCCTGCCCGGCCGGGCCGCCGACGCCGTACCAGACCGGCGGCATGGGTTTTTGCACCGGACGCAGCACCATGGGCGCGTCGGTATAATCATAATTCGGGCCGTGATGGTTCAGTCTTTCGTTGGTCAGCCCGGCGACCAGAATATCCAGGGTTTCATGGAACAGTTCCCACGAAGTTTCCACATCGACACCGTAATATCCGACCTCGTATTTCGACACGCCGCGCCCGACCCCGAGTTCGAACCGCCCGTTGCTGAGATGATCGAGCATGCAGATTTCCTCGATCAGTCGCAGCGGAATATAGAGCGGCAGCAGATAGACCAGCGGACCGATCCGGATGCGCGAGGTCTCGCGCGCCACGGCTGCGAGATAGACGCTGGGCGACGGCGCCATGCCGAGCGGCGTCATATGATGTTCGGCGACATGGTATGATTTGAAGCTCGCCGCGTCGGCGGCGGCGATGAATTCAATACGGTCGTCGAACACCCGCCCGGGGTCGCCGCCGCGCAGATCGACATGGTCGAACAGGCCGAATTCCATCGTTCTAGCGGTCCATCCCGATGCCGATATTCCTGCCGCCATATCGCCGCAGCCGCAGATCGGCCTGTTCCTTGTGGCCCCAGAATTTTTCGATGGCGCACAGGCGCGAACAGTAATCGCCGATCAGCACACTCGCCTCCTCGGTGCATTCCTGGTAGGTCACGGTTTTCAGGAACTTGCCGACCCAGAGCCCGCCGGTATAGCGTGCGGCCCCTTTGGTGGGCAAAGTGTGATTGGTGCCGATCACCTTGTCGCCGTATGACACGTTGGTTTCCGGGCCCATGAACATGGAGCCGTAATTGGTCATGCGCTCAAGGAACCAGCGCGGTTCGCGGGTCAGGATTTCGACATGCTCGGCGGCCTGCTTGTCGGCCTCGATGACCGCCTCTTCGTCGCTGTCGACCAGAATGATCTCGCCGTAATCGCGCCACGCCGCGCCGGCGACTTCCGCCGTCGGCAACACCGCGAGCTGTTTCGTGATCTCGTCCGGGATTGCCTCGGCCAGATCGCGGCTGGTGGTGATCAGGATGCCGGGCGAGGTCGGCCCGTGTTCCGACTGGCCCAGTAGATCGACCACCACCAATTCCGCATCGGCGGTTTTGTCCGCGACCACCAGTATTTCCGTCGGTCCCGCCAAAAGATCGATCCCGACCCGGCCGAACAGCTGGCGCTTGGCCTCAGCGACAAAAGCGTTGCCGGGCCCGACCAGCATGTCGACCGGCTCGATCTCGCCCGCGCCCAGCGCCATGGCGCCGACCGCCTGAACCCCGCCCAAAACGTAAATCTCATCGGCCCCGCCCAGCGCCATGGCGGCGATGGTTTCAGCGTGCGGCTTGCCGTCGGTCGGCGGCGTGCAGGCGATGATGCGCTGGACGCCCGCGACCCGGGCCGTGACCACCGACATATGGGCCGAGGCCACCATGGGGTAGCGCCCGCCCGGCACGTAGCACCCGACCGCATTGACTGGGATATTGCGATGGCCGAGCGTCACGCCGGGCAGGGTTTCGACCTCCACGTCGGTAATTGCGGCGCGCTGGACCTCAGCGAAACCGCGGATTTGGGATTGCGCGAATTTGATGTCTTCGATGGTCCGGTCCGGTACCGACGCCACCAGCCCATCGATCTCGGATTGCGACAGCCGGAAGCTGTCCGGCGACCAGCCATCGAACTTCTCCGACAACTCGCGCACGGCGGCGTCCCCGCGCGCATCGATGTCTTCCAGGATTTCCTCGACGGTCTTGCGGACCTGGGCTTCCGCCGCCCTGGTTTCCGCCTCGCCAATCCGGTTCTTGAGATACTCAGCCATGTTATTTGATCGCCATGGGGTTCAATGGCGAGCCGACCGCCTTGGTCACCGGCAATGGCGGCGCGCAGAAGAAGAACTCATAGACATTGTCCTCGGCGCAATCGGCGGCCAGGTCGCCCATGATGAAGATCTCGCCCATGGTGATGCCGATCATCGGGATCACCACCCAGTGCCAGGGCTGGCTGGCCTCGGTGGTTTCGTTGGGCCGCACCTCGCAGCCCCAGGTGTCGCAGCAGATCGCGGCGATTTCCTTTTGGTGGATCCAGTCGGCGGTCTCGAATGCCAGCCCCGGCGCGTCGCCGCCGGCGTAACCGCCCCATTCCTCCTCGCGCAGGCATTTATCCATCATGCCGGTGCGCACGAGGACGAAATCGCCGCTGCGCACCTTGACCCCTTGCGCCTCGGCGCAGGATTCGAGATCTTCATTGGTGATCGCCATGCCGACGTCCAGCGCGTCGATGCGGAGATGACGCGCCATGTCGAGGAGGACGCCGCGCCCGGCCATTTTGTCTTTCACTTTCTCGATGCCGTTCTTCTGAGCCCCGTTGGAATCGACTAAGGCCGCGTCGTAGCCGTTCCACATCTTGTCGTCATAGAAGATATGGCCGAGCGCGTCCCACTGGGTGCCGCACTGCAGCGGCAGCGACACCATGTCGTCGGCATAGCGCAAGCCGCCCTCGTCCTGATTGCCGGCCACCGCGTCGGTACCGGTCGCCAGCATGGTGTGGATCGGGTTGAAGCGGTTGCCCCAGAGCCCGGCTTGGGGGCCCTTATTGTCGAAATTCAGCGCCAGCGAAAACGCCTTGCCCTTGCGGATCAGCTTACCCGCATTGATAAGGTCTTCCGGCGTGATAAAATTCAGCGTTCCCGCCTCGTCATCCGGCCCCCAGCGGCCCCAGTTCTTGCAGCGCTCGGCGGTTTCGCGCAGTTCCGTCATGGTGAGCTTGGCTTCGGAATAATGTCTCGGCATGTCTGTCCCCTTTCGGCTTTACGCCATTACGTTGAAGGCCGGTTTCGATGTCAACCGGTGATGCGCTCATGCCCGGGAATGTCATTTGACTTCATTACAAGATGTGATTTCCGTTGCCTTGAAAATTCCAGCATAATCTTCATGATGAAGTGGAGCTGGATCATGAACGCAGTTGAAAAAGCGGCATTTATTTCGGTTGGTCGAGCATGCGGTTTCAAGGGGTTGGCGATATTCTGCCTGATGTTCGGACTGAGTTTCGAGCTTGCCCTGGCGGCCCGCGCGGGCAGAATTTTGTGCGCGATCCTGACCGCCATTCTCGTCCTGTACGCCTATCGCGTCCGCTTCCGGCGCTACAAGCGCACCGAACTCTGGATCATTCTGGATAAAGCCGAGCGCCCGCCGGCCGGTATTGCCCAGAAGATCGTCGGACAGGTGCTGCACGAGACTTAATCTATGGTTCGCCCGGCGAACCGCCGCCATTTCCGCAGTGCTGCTGGGCGCGGCGCTGGCGCTGAAATTATTTATCTGATCGGGTCCGAGCGTGGTCCCGCAGCTTGTCGAACCGGCGGCGGACCGCCCGGCCGGCGGCAAAAGCGCGGTCGTCCTCTCCGGCGATCTGCTTGACGTCTTCTACAACGCCGCGCGCCGCCCTGACCGCCTTCTCCCGCACCTCGGGATCGGACGCGGCCTTTTGCGCAACGTAGCGGACGATCTGGCGCAGCAGCAGTGACATATCGGCACGGTATCCAATCGCGTCGATTTCCGCCAGACGGGAATTTGGTATAATCATGCCTCACCACGTTTTGACTTCATCTCAGGAACCGAGCCATGACCGACACCGAACCCGCGCTGACCACGCCCTCCATGCGGCTCGACGGCAAGATCGCCATGATTACCGGGGCCGGGCGCGGGCTCGGGCGGGCATGCGCGCTGGCGCTGGCCCAGGCCGGGGCCGAGGTCGCGCTGGTCAGCCGGACGCGTTCCGAGCTCGAGGCGCTGGCGGGGGAAATTCAGCAAGACGGCGGCAAGGCGTTCCCGGTGGTCTGCGACGTCACCGACACACAGGCCGTGGAGCGCGCCGTCGCCGCCCTGCCCGGTCTCGATATTCTGGTCAATAACGCGGGCATCAATTTTCCGGAACCCTTCACCGAGGTCTCGGAAGATCATTTCAACCGCGTCATGGCGCTCAACGTGCGCGCGGTGTTCATGGTGTCGCAGGCCGCGTCGCGTCGCATGATCGCGGATGGATTGGGTGGCTCGATCATCAACATGTCGTCCCAGATGGGCCATGTCGGCGCGCCCATGCGCACGGTCTATTGCGGGTCGAAACACGCGGTCGAGGGCATGACCAAGGCCATGGGGGCGGAGCTGGCAACCCACAAAATCCGGGTCAATTCGATCGGCCCGACCTTCATCCTGACCCCCGCGACGCGGCCGTTTTTCGAAAACAAGGCCTTCAACGACGACACCATGGGCCGCATACCGCTCGGCCGGCTCGGCGAGTTGGAGGACATCATGGGCGCGGTGGTGTTCCTGGCCTCGCCGGCGGCGGCGCTGATCACGGGCGCGTCGCTGGTGATCGATGGCGGCTGGACGGCGATTTAGCTCACCAGAGCTTGTCGGTGGCGAGTTTCGCGCCCTTGGCCATGGCGTCGAATTTCGCCCAGACGATGGTCGGGTGGACCTCCGGCTCGGCCTTGGCCTGGGTCCCGAAGCCGCAATCGCCGCCCGCCATGACGTTCTCGCGGCCGACAATATCGGCAAACCGCATCAGCCTCTGGCAGATCAGCTCCGGATGTTCGACCAGCAGCGACGCATGGGTAATGACCCCGGGAATGAGGATCTTCCCATCCGGCAGTTTGAGGTCTTCCCACAATTGCCATTCATGCTCGTGCCGCGGGTTGCCGTGCTCGAACGAATAGGCCCGTGCATTGATCTTCAGCACGATGTCCATGTAGTCCTTCATCTCCATGTCATGGATGCGCGGACCCATATTGATGCCGTAACAGGTGTGATACCGGATATTTTCTTCCGGAATTCCCTTCAGCGAATGATTGATCGCCTCGACCTGTTGCTCGGCCCATTTTCGGCACTCGGCAATCGATAGATCGGGGTTCTTGACGTAGTAGTTGATCAGCCGGGGATCGTCGATTTGGAGGAGAAATCCGGCATCGACAATGGCGCGGTATTCGACGTTCAGCGCGTCGGCCACCGCATAAAGAAATTCCTCTTCGTCGCTGTAAAATTCGTTTAGCTGATTACCGACGACATCGCTGGGAGAGATCGCCGGCACGAATGCTTCCTCGGCGCCGGCGGCCGCCACGGCCCGGGTCAGATTGGCGAGATCGCGGTCAAGCAGTTCCTGGCCCTTGTAGGTAATCGGACCAGTGCAGGCCATCTGCATGTTGCTGGCCGTCGGCGCGCCGCTGAAAGGCTGCCTTGAGGTCGCGTAGAATTCGGGAAAGTCGTTCGATTCGCGGGAATTGGACCATGGCGAGGGCCGCGGTTCGCCCGTCGGCTCCAACCCGGCGAGCCGTTCATGGGCATAGACCGCAAAGCCGCGCTTGCTCAACTCGCCGTCATCGACCACATCCACGCCGAGGGCTGATTGTTTCGCGACAATTTCCATGACCGCCTGCTTCAATGTCGCGTCGTAATGCGCAGGGTCGACGTTTTCGCCGTTATCGGCGGCAATCATGAGATCGATCAGCTGCTTCGGCCGGGGCAGGCTGCCGACATGGGTGGTTAGAATCCGATCCGTGCTGTAGCGCATATTAGCTCCTTCTTTCCTTTATCGCCAAAGCCGGCGCGAGGCGCGGGCGGCGCCCTCGACCAGCGATTCAAGTTTTGCCCAGCAGATCGATTCGTGGCCGACCCGGTGACCGAGCCCGCAATCGGTGCCGGCCAGCACCCGCTCTCGACCGACCAGATCGGCGTAACGCACCAGGCGTTCGGCGACCAGGTCGGGATGTTCGATAAAGTCGGTGCAATGCCCCACGACCCCGGGAATCAGCGTTGCGCCGTCGGGCAATTCAACATCCTCGAAAACGCGCCATTCATGTTCGTGGCACGGATTGGACGCCTCGATTGAAAAGCTCATGGCGCGCACGCTGAAGATGATGTCGGCGATATCGCGCAGGGGAATGTCGTCGTGATGGGGGCCATGGAAACTGCCCCAGCAGACATGCAGGCGGATTTTCTCCGGCGGAATGTTGCGCAGCGCGTGGTTCAGCGCCTCGACCCGGACCATGGCGTATTTCCGATAGTCCGACACGCTCATCCCCGGCAGGCAATTCCATCCATCGGGCAAATCCGGATCGTCGATCTGCAACAGGAAACCGGCCTCGACGATGGCTTCATATTCTTCCCGCATGGCCTCGGCAATTGCGTACACGAACGCTTCGTCATCGGCGTAATGCTCGTTCGGCATCCAATGTTCGATGGTGCCGGGCGTCACCGCGGGGAGATAGGCCTCGGCCACGTCGACGCCATCCAGCGCGGCCTTGAATATTTCGATGTCCCCGCGCACCGCGTCATGACCGACATATCGAAGTTCATCGACGCAGACCGGCGTCTTTGTGACATTGCGCTTGAACGGCATGGGATTGGCTTCGAAATAACCGGAAAATTTTTCCCGGTCACGCGCCGTCATGTCGAGGCTGAAATTCACCCGCGCCTCAGGATCCCAAAGTTCGAAGCCGGCAATCCGTTCGCGGACATAGGTGGTGAAATTTATCTTGCTGATCTCGCCGTCATTGACGCTGTCGATCCCAGCTTCGGCCTGTCGCCGCACCACATCTTTTACAGCGGCGGCAAGCCGGGCCTGGAGATCAGCCTCGTCATATTCTCCGCCGGCGGCTTTGCCGGCGACGATCGCTTTGAGATCGTCGGCGCGCGGCAACGATCCCGCATGGGTGGTGAGAATACGGTCGGCGCTGTAGAGCATGGTCGAACCCTTAATGCTGTTCGATTTTTTTCACTTCGTCCAGGTCGCCCAGCCAATGCTGCGCCGAGCGGGACCAGATTTGCAGCTTGGGCGGCAGTTCGTCGCGCTGGCGCACGGTGCCCAGGCGAATGTTGTAGATCTTGGGACCGTCGCCGACCGAGGTCGAATAAAACGGCGAGCCGCATTCCGCGCAGAACGACTGGATGCGTTTCGCGCCGCTCGACCCGGTTTTGATATAGATTTTCGGCTCCCCCGTCAAAAGCGTAAATCCGTCTTCCGCCGTCTGGACGACCGTGCGGAATGCCGTGCCCGACAGGGTCTGGCAATCGGTGCAGTGACAGATCACGACCTTGTCCGGATCGATCTCCGCCTCATAGGTGATTTGGCCGCAGTGGCAAGCGCCATCTATCTGCATTTTTGCACTCCAGTTTTACGTCGCCGCGCGAAGTTTCGGATGACCAATTGTTCTTATTGCCCGGTCGACAGACCGTCCTTCAGTTTTACCGGCTCGATCCCGCCCGCCCAGGGCGATTCCCGACGCCGCGCCAGATGCTTGCCGAGCCAGCCGTCGCGCCACGCATCACTGGCCAGGACGGTATCGATGGTCACCAGATTGTCGAAATGATTGCGGTCCGCGTCACGGGTCGCAACGGCAAGGCCGTTCTCTCCGGACCCGGTCGCCGCCGCCATCAGCATTTGCCGCGCCGCGATGATCGCCTTGTCGGTGTAGCCGAGATGTTCGCGGGTGCGGTCCTGGATTTTCCCCGCGCCCTCCAGAATGAAGGTGTCATGAATATTGAAATCGTAGCCGACCCCGGCGAAGGTGCCGGTTTTCTGCTCGGCGGCATCGAAGCCATAGCGGTTTTCCATGTTCCGCTTGGGTTTGTAATCGGGCAGCGTATAGGTGTTCAGGCGCTCGCGCAGCAGGGAGTCGCGGTCCATCGGCTCGCGGACGCTGTAGAAGATGTCGTAACGCCAATTGCTTTCGTCGTCGATCGGCACATGCAGCTGCACCAGGCACCAATCGGTCCCGATCGCCACCACCGCGCCGTTCGGGAACAGATAATTGGTGACCCGGACATGCATGAATTCACCGGTGTCGCGCAGCGCGAAAATGCGTACCCCGAAATCGGTTTTCTCAATCTCGAGCCGGGGATTCGGAATATCGCGCAGTATTTTGGTGACCGCCATGTCGGTATCGTCCGCCGCCTCGAGGAATTGATCGAACCCGTAAGAATTATCCTCGTCGATTTCGTCGTTGAGATAGCGGTGCAGATAGGACAGATGGGCCGGGTCGATTTCCCCTTCGTTGGATTGCAGCCAGTTGCAGCGCTGATAGCCCTTAAAGACGAAGCTGTGGGCTTCGGGCGCGGCATGCCAGTCGAAATCGGGGAACAGCGGCGGCGCGCCTGGCCCGAGATAGCCATAGACGATGCCGTTGCGTTCGATGCAGGGGTACGCGCGCTGGCGGATTTTGTCGTGAAATTTGCTGCCGGCGGGCTCGGCGGGCTGTTCCAGGCAAACTCCCTCCACGTCATAGAGCCAGCCGTGATAGGGGCAGCGCAACCCGCCATCTTCCAGCCGGCCGTAGCACAGATCGCCGGAACGGTGACAGCAACGGCGTTCCAGCGCGCCGTAACGCCCCGCCTCGTCGCGAAACACGACCAGATTTTCACCGCAAATTGTGATGTCCTTGAGCGGCCGTTCGTCGGGCAGTTCCGCGGTCAACGCCAAGGGTTGCCAGTGGGCGCGGATCACGCCGCCCATGGCGGTTCCCGGGCCGGTCCGCGTCAGCAGGTCGTTTTCTTGTTGCGTCACCATCGGCGGTCGGACCCATCGGCGTCATTTTGATTAGGGCCAAACTACGCATTCAGAGACGCTGCCGCAATCTTCCTGGGCAAGACCGGGGAATGGTTTAAAGCTGCGGCGTTTGCGGCGGCAGGCCCATGGCGACGCGGCCCTGGACGCCGGCGCCGACATCCCAGTTGACGGCGATATGCATGCCGGCGGCATGGGCGTCGCGCCAGAAGCGCTGGATCCGGCTGGTTTCGAACAGCCCGCCGCCGCCGCTGGCCTCGAACAGGCGGTCGACGGCGCGGATCGCGAGGCGTTGCGCGAAGCCGAAATTGCCCCGGTTGCGGGCGCGTTGATCCATGGTAAGCCGCTCTCCAGCCCGCATGGTCGCCATGATGTCGCGGCAGTTCCGCGCGAGCAGCAGCCGGGCCGCGTCGATGCAGGACGCCGCCTCCCCGACGCGGCGCTGGATCGACGGGATCTCCGCCATCGCAACTGGTTGCGACAACGCCGCGCCGCGCGTGACACGGTCCCGGGTCGCGCCGACGAATTCATTATAGGCGCCCTGGGCCATGCCGATGGTGGCGGTCGCCAGGCAGGTCTGGATCACGGAGAAAAACGGAATGCGCCATAGCGGGCCGGTATTGACCACCGCGCCGGGGGGACCGCCCGACTGGGCGTCTTCGGCCCGCAGGAAACGCCGCGCCGGAATGAACAGATCGTCGCATGACGCGTTCATCGACCCGGTGCCGGCCAGACCCGCCACATGCCAATTATCCTCAATCGCCAGATCTTCGGTTGCGACCAACATAAACCCCTGATCGATCTGGTCGAAGTCGTCGGCGGATGCAAAAACCCGCGCGCCCATGATGATCCAGCCGCAATTCAGAATGCCCGAGCAATACATCCACTTGCCGCTCAGTCTGTATCCGCCCTCGACCGGCACGGCGCGTCCCGACGGGCTGAAGGAGGACGCCGCAATCGCCGTCGGATCGTCGCCCCAAATTTCGTCCTGGGCGTCCGGATGGTACAAGCCGACCATCCACTGATGCTGGGCGCCGACCGAAAACACCCAACCGGTCGAGCCGCAGCCCGACGCCACGGCGGCGGCGATTTCGGCGAACCCGTCGGGATCATGTTCAAACCCGCCATAACGCGCCGGCTGCTGGGATTTATACAGTTCGGCCCGGATGCATTCATCGATGCTGATTTGCGGCACCCGCCGGTCGGCCTCGGTCTGCTGCTGGCGGTCCAGAAACCCTGGCGTCAGGGCT
>JAYZAW010000173.1:0-3931 GCA_036339495.1 Pseudomonadota bacterium
CTCCATTCAAACGAAGCGTACCGCAAATCGCGATATATAAATTTGTATAATAGGAGGAAAACATGTCGAAACTAAGCACGACTCTTAAATTTGTGGTTGTGGCGGCAATTGCGTCCACGATCAGCATACAGGCAAACGCAGCCGTCGAACTTAAGACGGTTTCCGGTCTCCAGCAGACCAATACGATCACGGTCAGCTTTCTGACCAACTTCGTGAAGGCGCTGAATGAGCGCGGCAAGGGCGTGATCGGCGCCAAGTATCTCGGTGGCCATAGCGTCGTGCCGCCGCGCAAGGCCGCCAAGGCCCTGAAACGCGGCCAGTTCGACATGCTGCAAAGCCCGGTTTCCTATTATCTCGGCATGGTGCCCGAGGGATACGCTTTGCTGGCGTCCAATATGAAGCCCAGCGCAATCCGGGCCAACGGCGGTTGGAAAATTCTCGAGGAAGTCTTCGCGAAAAAAGCGGGCTCTCGCCTGATCGCCTGGGGCGAATACGCGACCAAGTACAACATGTATTTGATGTTCACTCCCAAGCTCGACAAGGACGGCGTACCCGATCTGTCCGGCGTGAAAATGCGCGCCACGGGAACCTACCGGCCGCTGTTCAAGGCGTTGGGCGCATCGACCATCAACATGAAATCGAGCGAAATCTATACCGGCCTCCAGCGCGGCGTCGTGCAGGGCTTCGGTTGGCCGAACGTGGCGATCGTGCCGCTGGGTCTGCACAAGATCGTCAAATACCGGGTAAGCCCACCTTTCTATCAGACCAATACCGTGGCGACGATGAACCTGGACGTCTGGAACAAATTGTCCGGCAAGGCGAAAAGCATCGTCAACGAAGTCGCCGTCGATTATGAGAAAACCGCGACGGCATTTATGGAGACTCAGCGGGTAAAAGAAGAAAAAATTCTTCTCGGCGCTGGGGTAAAGGAAATTATTCTAAAGGGTTCCGCGGCGAAGAAATATCTTTCCATTGCGCATTCGGAAATCTGGAAACAGTTGAAAGAACGCTCTCCCGAATATTCCGACAAGCTGCGCGCCAAGCTCTATCAGCCTTGATTGGGTGAACGCGATAAAATTTGGATAGCGTTGACGTGTTGGCGTTAGACAAAGCACTCGAACAGGTGGCGACGGCGTTGGCGTATTTTGGTTGCGCCATCGTCACCTGCATATTTTTGATGATCGTTATCGATGTATCGATGCGGATTCTGGGATATACGCCTCCTGGGTTCACCTTGTCGGTGGTTGAGTATGCTTTGCTCTATTTTGCGATGTGCTGTGCGCCATTTCTCGTGCGTCAGAAGGGCCATGTGACGATTGAGGCTCTAATTTCGGTGTTGCCACCTGTCGTCCGTTTCGTTCTGGCCAAGATTGTCTATACCGCTTGTATTACCGTGGCATTGCTGTTTGCCTATTATTCATTGCAATTGTTTCTCGAAGGCTGGGAAAGTCAGGAACCGGATGTCCGCGGCATCGACATGCCGTACTGGACATTGTACCTGCCCATGCCAATCTGTTTTTTCCTGGTTGCAATGGAATTCGCTCGATATCTGATTGGCATTGATTCCTATTACAGCTACGACCTGGGCGAAGTTAAGGACAACGTCTGACCATGGAATGGTACGAGGCAGGGGGATTGCTGATCGGGTCCGTTGTGTGCCTGATGGCGATTGGCGTTCCGGTGGCGATCACGTTCATGATCACCAACGTGATCGGGATTTTCGTATTCTCAAATGGCTGGAACGGTCTAATTCAGATTGTCGATAATTCGACCGACTTGATTACGACTTTCACGCTGGCCCCGATCCCAATGTTCATTCTGATGGGGTCACTATTTTTTCATACCGGGCTAGCGATCAGGGTCTTTGACGCGCTGGATAAATTGCTTGGGCGCTTGCCGGGCCGGCTTTGTTATTTAACGGTCCTCGGCGGATCCCTGTTTTCGACCCTGACCGGCTCAACCATGGCCAACACGGCCATGCTAGGGTCGCTGCTGGTGCCGGAAATGCGCCGCCGGGGCTATAACGGGCGCATGTCCATGGGGCCTATCCTGGGCACCGGCGGGTTGGCGATGATCATTCCGCCGTCTTCGCTCGGCGTCCTGCTCGCCAGCATCGCCAATGTGGATGTCGGCCAGTTGCTGATCGCTGGGGTGATACCCGGTTTTCTGCTTGCCGGGCTCTATGCCGGCATGATCACGCTGCAGCTCAAGTTAAACCCGGAATCCGCGCCGACCTATGACGTCGAGCCGACCTCGTTTAATGAAAAGATGTATCAGATCTGCGTGAACATCCTGCCCATGGGTTTGGTTGTCTTCATGGTTATCGGGTTCATTGTCCTCGGCTGGGCGACGCCGTCGGAATCCGCGTCTTTCGGGGTTCTTGGCGTGGTGATCCTGGCCATCGCCTTTCGCAAATTCACCTGGGCGTCTTTCCGCACATCCTTGATGGGCACGGTTCGCACCGCGGGGATGGTGTTTTTCATCCTGATGAATTCGACCGTGTTCAGCAAATTGCTGGCATTGTCCGGTGCGAGCCAGGGCATGCTCGATTTCGCGGTTAGTTTCGATGTCGGGCCCTATGTCATCCTGACCATCATGTTCTGTGTCCTGCTGATGCTCGGCATGTTCATGGACCCGGTCTCCATGATGCTGATCACCGTGCCGATCTTTTATCCGCTGTCGGCGTCACTGGGCTTCGATCTGATCTGGTTCTCGCTAATTGTGCTCATCGCGCTTGAAATGAGCCAGACAACGCCGCCTTTTGGACTCTTGTTATTTATCATGCTCGGCATGGCGCCGCGCGGCACTACGCTGATTGAGGTCGCCAGCGCGGCGGCGCCGTTCCTGCTGTGCGATCTGATCCTGGTCTTGCTCATGGTGGCCTTCCCGATGGTGGCGTTGTATCTCCCCAGCCTCATGTGAATTTGATTAAGGTTCCAGGGAGGAATCTGTTCGCCCGACATCAATTATGACTTTTCGGAGCGCAACATGGATCCGAGAGAACGCACGACCTATTCCGCGATTGTCGACCGGCCGGCCCTGACGCTTCCCGGCGATGCGCGCATCGTGGTCTGGCCGGTTTTTAATATCGAAAACTGGGACACGATGGGGCCCATGCCGCGCACCGTGCTGACCCCGCCGGGCGGCGTCATCCATACGCCCGACATCCCCAACTGGACCTGGCAGGAATACGGCATGCGGGTCGGGTTCTGGCGCATCAAGGCGGCGTTCGACCGGATCGGCATCCGGCCGTCCTTGTCGATCAACGCGTCGGTCATCGACGTCTATCCGCGCATTGCGGAAGCCGCGCGCGACGCGGGCTGGGAGTTTGTGCCGCATACCTACCATCAGCTGCCCATGCATTTGGTCGATGACGAGCGCGACACCATCCGCCGCACCATCGACAGGATCCGTGAATTCACCGGCATCGATCCGCGTGGCTGGCTCGGACCCGGCCTGACCGAAACATTCGAGACCGCCGATATCCTGGTCGAGGAAGGCGTCGAATACGTGACCGACTGGCTGTGGGATGACGAGCCCACCGTGCTGACCACCCGCGCCGGGCCGATCACCAATATTCCCTATTCGGTCGAGCTCAACGACATCGCCATCATGCTGCTGCAGAACCACCGCTCCACGGAACTTTACGACCGCACGCTGGACCAGTTCGACCGGCTTTATGAAGAAGGCGCCGAGCGCGCCAAGATCATGGCCTTCGGCATCCACCCGTATATTTCGGGCGTGCCGCACCGCATCAAATATTTCGAGCGCATGATGGAAGAAATGGCCGAGCGCCCCGGCGTCCTGTTCTGGTCCGGCTCGGAAATTCTCGACTGGTACAACGCGGCGCCGGCTGGGTAGACAAGCCGCCGCCCTTCGTTGGATCAATCCATCCCGATCAGCTTGCGCGCGTTGCCGCCCAGGATCATGG
>JAYZAW010000174.1:0-6466 GCA_036339495.1 Pseudomonadota bacterium
GCTGTCCCTTGCTTCATGGCGCTGCGCCATAACTGCGTGTGAAGCGTTTTGCATCCTCTATTACCCCAATATGTCGGTCGGTTTTCTCACAATACCACAATTTGTTGTGGTTTGAAAACTTACAGAATTTAAAATAGCGACTTCGGATTTTCTACGCCTGATTTTTATATGAGGAGTATTTGGGGTTGATTGGGAGGGTGTAAGCGTGTCGATGGCAGCGGGTACAGACCAAGCCGCTGGTATTTAAGGCATCACTCATGAGAGAAGCCTTGCTGGATCTTACTGGCTTCCTGTATCACCTAGGACGAATATTAAGCTTGTTCTCCCTTCTAAACAGGATGCCCGCCATGAAAATTTCCGGAAAGATCATTGAGCTCCTCCCAGAGAAATCAGGAGAGTCAGCGAACGGTGCATGGCGCAAGCAAGAGTATATTCTTGAAACAGACGCCCAGTATCCCAAGAAGATTTGCTTCATGGTCTGGAGTGACAAAATAGACGAATTAGCCATCAAGGAGGAAGAGAACCTTGTCGTTTCCATTGATCTTGAAAGCCGAGAATACAACGGTCGTTGGTATACAGATGTTAAGGCATGGAAAGTTACACGGGCTGGTGCTACGGCTGATAACATCCCATTTTCTGCACCTGAGGAATACAACAGCACACAGCCTGAAAGCCCACCTCCACTAGATGATGAAATCCCATTCTAAACACCTAACCCCTCTGAACTAACGTAATAATCACAGCCCATCGAATACCCGACCACATCGGCGGCCAGAATCGCGGCGAGACGGCGTTGAACACATTGTTCAGCCATGGAAAACGCCCGAAATCGTTGGATCAACCATTGGATTGTAGGCGCAGCCTTGCGCCAAGTCCAACCAGGCCTTGCCTATCGTTCCGGAGCGGCGATGTTGGATTGATCGAGCTGACCGACCAGAGCGTCCCAGAGCCGGTCGAGCCCGGCGGCGTCCTCCGCTTCGCATCTTGCAACCAATGCGTCCTGGGTGTTCGAGGCGCGCAGCAGCCACCAACCGTCATCGGTCGAGACGCGCACGCCGTCGATGTCGTTAACCCGAGCTCCCGCGACGCGGAGTCGCTCGGCGACTTCCTCGATCACCGCAAATTTCCGTTCCTCGGAGCAGGGAATGCGAATTTCCGGCGTGTTGACCGGCTGGGCCAGCCCATCGCGCAGCTGGGTCGCGGTTTGGCCGCTGCGCGACACATGGCCGAGCAGCCGGACCGCCGCATAGAGCGCGTCGTCGAAGCCGTAATAATGATCGGCGATGAAGATATGGCCGCTCATCTCGCCGGCCAGCGGCGCGCCGGTTTCCTTCATCTTGGTCTTGATCAGCGAATGACCGGTGCGTCCCATCAGCGGTTCGCCGCCGAGCCGGGCAATTTCGTCGAACAAAGCCTGGCTCGCCTTGACATCGGCAATGATGGTGGCGCCGGGCTGTCCGGCCAGCACATCGCGCGCCAGCAGAACCATCAATTGGTCGCCCCACAATATCCGGCCCTGCCCGTCGACCATGCCGATACGGTCGCCGTCGCCGTCGAACGCAAAGCCGAAATCGCAACCTTCTTTCTTCACTGTCTCGATCAACTGTTCCAGATTCTCCGGCATCGTCGGATCCGGGTGATGAGCTGGAAAGGTCCCATCGATCTTTTCATTCAGCAGAATATGCTCACCCGGCAGCTTGCCGCAGAGAACTTCCATGGCGCGCCCGGCCGATCCGTTGCCCGCGTCCCAGGCGACTTTCAAACCCCGGGTTCCATCGTAATCGGCGGCCATGCGGTCGACATATTCGTCGAACACATATCTTGTTTCCTGGCCGCCCGAGCCGGTTTTGTAAGTGCCGGCGGCGGCAATTTCGCCGAGCTTCTGGATGTCGTCGCCGTAAAACGACCCTTCCGAGGTCAGCATCTTGAAGCCGTTATATTCGGGTGGATTGTGCGACCCGGAAATCATGATCCCGCCGGCGGCTTCGAGAACATGGACCGCGTAGTAAAGCATGGGCGTCGGTCCGAGCCCGATTCGAACCGCCGTCGCCCCGGCATCGATCACCCCGGCGACCACGGCCTCCTCCAGTTCGGGAGAACTCAGCCGGCCGTCATATCCGACACAGATTTTCGCGCCGTCATCGCCCGCCAGAGTGGCAAAGCCGCGGCCGATGGCATAGGCATCCTCGGCCGAGAGCGTCTCGCCGATGATGCCGCGGATATCGTATTCGCGCAGAATTGTAGGATCGAAAACATGCGCCACGATCAGACTCCGCTGACCGCGATCGGCCGGCCGATGCTGTAATACTCGAACCCGGCGGCGCGCATTTCCTGGGGTTTGTATATGTTGCGCAGATCGACCATCACCGCCTTATTCATCAGCCCCTTGACCCTTTTGAGATCGAGCGCTCGGAACTCGTTCCATTCGGTCACGATGGCGAGGCAGTCAGCGTTCTCCACTGGGGCATAGGCATCGTCGCACCACTCGACGCCGTCGAGCATCTTTTCGGCTTCTTCCTGGCCCTGCGGATCGAAGGCGCGGACCGTGGCGCCGGCCTTTTGCAGCGCCGGAATAATGTCGAGGCTGGGACTGTCGCGCATGTCGTCCGTGTTGGGCTTGAAGGTCACACCGAGTACGGCGATGGTCTTGCCGTCGACCGAGCCGCCACACGCGGCGATGATCTTATTGGCCATGCGCGCCTTGCGGGCGTCATTCACCTCGACGACGCTTTCAACGATGGTGATGGGCGAGCCCGCGTCGCGCGCGGTCTGGACCAGCGCCAGCGTATCCTTGGGAAAGCACGATCCGCCATAGCCGGGTCCGGCATGGAGGAACTTGCCGCCGATGCGGCCGTCCAGACCGATGCCGCGCGCCACGTCCTGAACATCGGCGCCGACTTTCTCGCACAGATCGGCGATCTCGTTGATGAAGGAAATCTTTGTGGCGAGGAACGTATTGGCGGCGTATTTGGTCAGTTCGGCGGTTTCCAATGAGGTGAACATCATCGGCGTCTCGAGCAGGTAAAGCGGTCGATATATTTCGCGCAATATTTCCACCGCGCGATCGGAATCGGCGCCGATCACAACCCGGTCGGGACGCATGAAATCGTTGATCGCCGCGCCCTCGCGCAGGAATTCCGGATTGGAGGCGACATCGAATTCTGCCTCCGGGCGGGTCCGGGCGATGATGCGCGAAACTTCGCGGCCGGTGCCCACCGGCACGGTGGATTTGGTGACCACGACCGTATAGCCGTCGATCGCTTCGGCGATTTCCTCCGCCGCCTGATAGACGTAACTGAGATCGGCATGGCCGTCGCCCCGGCGGCTGGGCGTGCCGACGGCGATAAAGACCGCATCCGAGCCGCCGACCGCCTCAACCAGATCGGTGGTGAAGGTCAGCCGCCCGGCGGCGACGCTTTTTTCGACCAGATTGTCCAGCCCGGGCTCATAGATCGGCATTTCGCCGGCGCGCAGCCGGTTAATTTTCGTGGCGTCCTTGTCGATACAGACGACCTCCACACCGAATTCGGAGAAACACGCCCCCGACACCAGCCCTACATAGCCGACCCCGACCATTCCTATGCGCATATTGCGACCTTAATGTTGAGTTGCGCCGGATGCTGCGATATCGGCGCTAATAACACGTTAACGGTATTCGCCAAGGATTTTTCGGACGGAGTCCGCCAAATCATCGCGCGCCAGGGCAAAGGCGATATTGGCCTCCAGAAATCCGGCCTTGTCGCCGCAATCGAACCGGCGGCCTTCAAAACGCAGGCCGTCGAACGGCTTGCCGCCAATCATGCGGGCCATGGCGTCGGTCAGCTGGATTTCTCCGCCGGCGCCGGTTTCGTGGCGGCCCAACTCGGTAAAAATCTCAGGCAACAGTATATAGCGCCCAATGATGCTGAGCGTGGATGGCGCGTCCTTTGGGTCGGGCTTCTCGACCAATCCTTTGATTTCCGCCAGCTTGCCGTCATCCGCGCCGATCTCGAGTATGCCGTAGCGGTTGGTGTGTTCGCGCGGCACATCCATCACCGCGACCACGCTGCCGCCGGTTTCCTGATGCACGTCGACCATTTGCTTTAGGCAGGGCGTTTCGGCCATCACCAGATCATCGGCCAGCAGAACCGCGAACGGTTCATCGCCGACGAATTCACGCGCGCACCAGACGGCGTGTCCAAGTCCGAGCGCTTGCTGTTGCCGCGTATAGGCGATGCAGCCGGTGGACAGGACCGGGCTCCGCGCGGCGGCAAGTTCGGCCTCCTTGCCGCGACCGCCGAGGACATTTTCCAGCTCGATCGCATGGTCGAAATAATCCTCGATCGCCGATTTGCCGCGGCCGGTCACGAAAATGATGTCTTCGATCCCCGCCGCCAGGGCTTCCACGACCGCGTAATCGATCAGTGGCCGATCGACCACCGGCAGCATTTCCTTCGGCACTGCCTTGGTCGCCGGCAGAAACCGGGTTCCCAGCCCGGCGACCGGGAATACCGCCTTGCGAATTTTATGGGTCATGTTCGGCGTTCCTTGGCATCATCCGGCGATTTGTGCCACAGCACCGGCACGGGACGCAACCATGGCGGACGACTCAGGCGAAGGCCGGCATGATCTCCTCGGAGAATTCATGCAGTATCTTGGGTGACGTTTGCGCCCCGGCGAGCAGGATATATTCGACGCCGCCGTTGCGCAGCTGGTGAATCGAGTCGATGATTTCGTCGGGCGTTCCGATCAACGTTCCCTGCTCGGCGGCCTTGCGCAGATCCGGGTCCGAATGCATGCTCGATACATAATTCGGATCCTTCGACTGGGCGAGCTGATTCATGCGGTTCAGGGATTCCATGCGCTTGGTGATGGCGGTCTGGCGTTCTTCCTCATTGCGGATGATCGCCATGCCGCGCGCGACCGCGACCTCCATGGAATTGAATTCCCGGCCGGCATCCAAAACGGCATCGCGATAGATCCGGAAGCGCTCCAGCGTGACGTCGAAGGTCGCGAACTGGTCGAGTAACAGGCAATATCCCCCTTCGGCCGCGGCTTTGAGGGAATCGGGCCGGCCGGCGGCCTGCCACAACGGCGGATGCGGCTTCTGCGTGGAAGGAGGCTCGACAACAATATCCTCGAAATCCCATCTTTCGCTGTGATAGGAAAACCGCGCTTCCGACGTCAGAGATTGCTTGATCAGCTTCATGGCATCCTCAAAGCGTTCGCTGGCTTCCTCGATCGGAATACAGAAACCGTCGAACTCGCTCGGCCGGTAGCCCTTGCCGACGCCGAAATCGAGCCGTCCCTGGGACAGCACATCGACCGTCGCCGCCTGTTCGGCCAGCAAGACCGGATTATGCCACGGCACCACGATCACGCCGGTGCCGAGCCGGATGGTCTTGGTTTTCGCCGCCAGATAGGTCAGCAGATTGAGCGAGGCGGAAACCTGGCCGACCCCGGTGAAGTGATGCTCGACCAGGAATATGCTGTGATAGCCGAGCTGTTCGGCCAGCACGATGGCGTCGACGAACGCGCCGTAGCCATGGCTGTCTTCGGATTTCGGGAGCTCAAACCGCTCACCCTTTACATGCCAAAGCCCGGCGCTTTCTTCCGTCGCGATCTGGGACGGCGACGACTCGGCGGTCGCGCCGCCAAACAAACCAAACTTCATTATTCGTTCCTTGTGAGAGGCATCAATTACTTGGAAGCCAATATATACCCCCGCCGACACAAATGCTTCAAGCCTATTGAGGGGGAAAGTTCGCGTCCTCACTTGGAAGTGAGAATAAATTATCAAAGAAATCCAACAGAATTCATAGGCGAAACAGCAATACAGTCAGGCCGCCACGCCATCGATCAGCGCAAACCATGACTCTGTCTTGTAAGCTTCGCTTAAGGACAACCCTGAACGCAGAAACAGCTCCGACCATTCGTCCTCGGACCGTTCTCGGCCGTTAAGGACGGTCATCATATTGATATCCAATGTCAGATTGGGATGAGGACCGTCGATCGGTGACGGTAAATCCTGATTGGCGATAACCACCCGACCCTCGAGGTGCACGGCCTTGCGGCAGTTCGAAAGAATGGTCACGCATTGATCGTCGTTGAAATCGTGCAGGACGCCCTTGATGACATAGCAATCTGATCCATAGGGAACGGAGTCGAAAATATCACCCCCGATCTGTTGTGACCGGCCGTCATGATGCGGGAATAACGGGACTGCGGACAGTTTACGGCTCAATCCGAATGAGCCGTTTATGTCCCAGTGGCATTTGAAATTTCTTGCCCGCGCGTTGGTAGCGGTTCGACGTTACGAAGAGGCGGTTGAGGCCGCCCGAAAACCGATTTCATTATGCGCGACGTACCTTCCCGCGCACTATATTCTCGCCGTCGCCTTGGGACATCTTGATCGGCAATCCGAAGTGCAGGCGGCGCTTGCGCAATGCGAACGCGAGCAACCCGGATTCGTTCAGGAGCGAACCGA
>JAYZAW010000175.1:0-11317 GCA_036339495.1 Pseudomonadota bacterium
TGGCGTTCCCGTTCGGACAGATCGCCCGAAATCAGCGTTTCGACGAGCAGCGCGCGCTCGCGTTCCAGATTTTCCAGAGTCCCGGCCTGAACGCCGGAAGAAAGTGCGGCAATCATCGTCGCCGCCGCGAGTATCCGTGTAAAAGGCATAGCTGTTCCTCCTTATCTTGACACAAAGAATTCGACGGCGGACGCGACGGATGCGTTGTCGCGCGCCTCGGGTTCGTCCCGGGGATCAACCCCGGTGACGGCTTCTGACAAGGCCAGCGCGTCGAGTCCGACCAGCTTGGCCATGTAACCGAGAATACCTTCCTCCTGCTTGACGGTGGCGATCTCGGCTTCATTTTCGGCCGCCAGCTGGCGCAAATAATCCTGCTTGCTGACCGACATGCCGTCGATTTCGGCCTTGGCGTTCATGGGGTGGCGGTTAATGGCGTGGACCAGGGATTCGATGGCGGCGACATTCTTCGCGTAATCCCGCGCATAGCGGCTTTCGCTGGTCACCGACGACCGGAACAGCACCATGTCGACCTTGCCGACCGAGGCATCGAAGCGCTTGCGGGCGGTGTCCTGCTTTTCCGCCAGCGCGATGCGCTGTGGCGTCATGCCGGCGGCGTCGCGTCCGAGCTTGCGCAGCAGGTCCTCATAAAGCCGGATGCGGGTTTTCGCGCGCGTGCGGCGCAGATCGTGATGCCGCGCCATCAAATTCAGATAGGCGCGCTTCTCGGCCAGCAGCTGATGACGCAGCTCCAACTTCAGCTCGTCCTCGGCGCGCGCCGCCGCGTCACGCAGATCGCCCAGGGTTTGCAGCTTGAGTTTGATGCGCGATTCCGTGTCGGCCATCTCGGCGGCCAGCGGCGAGCGCCTGTAATCCTGCTCGACCGCTTTCCTGAGATAGCTCGCCGGCAGTTTGACCAGCTTTTCGCTGGAGTTCGGTTGCCAGGACGCGCCATCCGGCGTCGCGGCCATGGCCTGCGGAGCCGCCAGGATAATCGCCATTGTGGCAACCGCCGCCAGCAGGGACCCGCACTTGGAAACATGTTTGATCGTCATGATGGTTCTCCTGGTTTCGGGAATTATTTGCGTTTCCAGTAGCGCATGCGCCGCATCTCGCTTTTCAGAGCCGGGTTGACGTTGAGCGCGGCGAACTCGCCGAAGGTCCAGGGCTCCGCCTGACCCAGCAGCGCCCGCATGGTCACGATGAAGGACGCGCCGTCCGGGTAATACAGATCGTGGTCCGGGAACGCGGTCTGGAATTGCCCGAACGATTTGTGCGCGGTCTCGATATCGCCGCCTTTGAAATGGTTCTGGATGGCGAGCGCGTAGGAATGCATGCGCTCGTCCCGCGCCACGCCGTGCTTGCCGGCGCCGATGCCGGCCTCGCATTTTTCCAGCACCCGGGCGCTGGCGAGGTAGGCCCCGGCCGAACCGGAGGCGCGCGCCTTGCGGTCCATCTCGAAACCCTGGTCACGGCATGCGCGGTATTCGCACAATGCCGTGACTTCTTGAAAGCGCGCTTCGCGGAAACCGATGCCGTCGGCCGAATTGCCGCCTGAGCTGGAGGCGCAGGCGGAAAGCACGGCCAGAGCCGCAAGTACAAACGCCGCCTGAGCCGGACGCCGGATGCGTTGGAGGATTTGAGCCTTGTCCATCATGATCTTGTTCCCTTCGTGACTGCTTGCAATTGATAATGAAAGGCCGAGAGATATTTTTCGCCGGCCGGCTTAATTCAGGGATGAATCTCCTGCGTGGCGCTGGTCAGGTCCGCGCCCGATGTCCGGGCCAGGCGGTCGCGCCAGCCCAGCCAGGCAAGCGGTTTCATAGGTTTTCCCGCCGCGCCGACAAGAATTTTGAGGGTTGCGCGGCGTGCGGCCGCCGAATAAGGCAGCGCGGCAATCAGAAACTGCTGCGTCAATTTGGCGTGCATGCGGCGCGGCGGCCGCGCGTCGAGATCGACATAGGCGCCGGGCCGCAGTTCATAATCATCGAGGAACACGCGGGTCCTGAACAATTCCGCGCCCTCATCGCGCCGCGCGCCCACTGCCGTGACACGGATCGGCGTATTCCCGCGATTGGTCAATCGATAGCGCAGATCGCACAAGCCGGACGCCTGCACCGGGCCCAACAGGCCGGTTTTCGGCAAGCCGTTTTCAGCCACCGCGATGTCGGCTTCCGTGCACCCCCCGCCGGGCCGGGAAAGCGCCGTTAAGGATGCAAATGACAAAGCCCGGGCGGGCCCAGCCGTCATGGAAACCCGCGTCAGGAGAGACGCGGGCGGTTGGATGGCGGCGATATTCTTTTGCGGCGCGGTCAGGCTTGCGCCCACTGCCAGAACCGTCAGCCCGGCGAGAACCGCGAGCGGTGCGGTCACCCAGGGCAACCATTTAGCCGATTTTGGCGCGGACGCCGAATAGCCTGATTTTCGGCGCGCCGGTAGCCGCAGATCCGCCAGGACGTGGGAAATTTGATCGACCGGAACAATGCGGCAATTCAGATCGTCAATGCCGGCGGCCAGCAATGTTTCGTCGTCCAGCTCGGCATGGTTTTCACGGGGGATATAAATCGTCAGGGGCATGCCGGCGGCGGCCAGATCCGCAATCAGCCGGCCCGACTGGCGCAGCTTGCGGGCGACATGCCGGACCGGACGAATATTGAGCGCGCAATCGACTTCGCCGGTCAGCCAGATCACGCGATGCGCCGCCTGCTCGCCTATCGCCAGCCGGTCGGCGGCATGCAGCGCGTGGGCGGCGTAGGCGGCGAGCTGCCAGCTCAAGCCCTCGGTGATTTCCTGCGACACATCGAGACGGAATGCCGAATGGCCAAAACCGGCCTCGATCACGCCGGTCGGCGCGCGCACGAAGGCGTCGTAATCGGCGCTGATCGGCAACGCCACCGCCTTGCCGTCGAGACAGACCACGGAGCGCACGTCCAAGTCCTCCAGCGTAATGCGCTGTATTTCCGACGGTCCTTCGGTGGTCGGGATATGAACCCGGATGCCGGTCACCTCAGGAATACCTCGCTGTGGCGATCCTCGAGCGCGCGGATGATGTCGGAGCCGTCCTCGGCGAGAATCTGGATGGCGCCGCCCATCGGCGGCGGCAGGGAATGTTTGCAGGCGCGAATTTCCTCGCCGAGCACGAAAAGTTGAGACGGCGGCGCGCCGTCGTAATCGGCGAGATCGATGATGATATAGACCTGGCTGGGTTCGGCGCGGGATTTCCGCAGCGTGATCCGGAATCCGGACGCCTCGCGGGTCGCAACGCCACCCGAACTCGCTGCCGCCGCGGCCGGAAACCGGCAGATGGCGTTCTTGCCGACCATGCGGGCGAAATCGGCACGCAGTCCGACATCGTCCGCCAGCGCCTTGCGCAGTTCGGGCGAAATTGCGGCTTCGGGATCCCGAGCATGGCGATAGAGTTCGCCAACGTCGATCCGCTCCGGCGCCCCAACCTGCCGGGTCGCGCCGTCGGCCAGCTGATCCAGCACGGAAAGAGCCTGAAATATGCGTTCGGCGGTCATCAAGGATTCAGGGCCGGAACGGTCTTCGAATGTCATTGCGGTTCTCCGTAAAGAAGGTCGAACTGGGATTTGAATACGGCCCGGTCGGCGTCGAACTGGGTGGACCAGCCGCCGCGCGGCAGGGCGACCCGGCTGAGCCGGAGGCAGAATCGGGCGAGATGATCGTTGATTTCGAACAGCGGATCGGCGGCGGCGGCAAAGCCGTCGATCATATCCGGGTCATCGAGATCCCGGGCGCGGAACCCGCGACGCGACAGCTTGCCGAACGCAATGCGGGCTTCGCGGAACAAATCGCGGAATTCATTGTCGTCGACTTCAAGCCGGACCAACGCCGCGAAAAACTGGTCCCGAACCCGATCCGTGTCGAGCATCGCCACATTGCCGTCTTCCGGCTCCTGACGGGGAAAGAAGTTCGCCAGGCGGCGATAATCGGCGTTCGGCCGCAGGCTCAGCACCATTGAGATGGATTTGCGGTGGCGCGCCCGCGCCAGGGCATGGAGACTGGCCAGCAGGATCCGGAACAAATGCGCCCCGAGATTTTGAAACGCCTGGCGGCGCTTGTCATAATTGACGGTTCCGGGCCGCTCGACAACCGCCTGGACAATTTCTTCCGACCGACGCCGCAGGGCCTGGGTAATGCGGGTCTGCTCCGCGCCGAAGGTTTCCGCCCGCATCAGCGACAATGGCAGGGTCAACGCCACTGGGCCGCAATCGAACAGCAATTCCAATTCGCCGGCTTCCCGGCCGTTGAAAAATTTGATCCGGCCGGCCGGTCCGTCGCGCAGCGCCTCCAGCGCATTGCGCTGTTCGTCGATGGCCTCCACGATTCCGAACAGCTGATCGGGGTCGATCTCGCCGTCGGCGCGGTTCGGCCCGATGGGTTTCGGCCTATTGAGGGCGTTCCGGACCTGGGCCGCGTCCAGCGCCTGATGAAGCCGGACAAAGGACCGAAAGACGAAACGGAAAGTTTTGAATTCACCGGAATTGTCGTTCATGGGGCCGGAATGACCACGCCAGAATTCCAGCACCGCCTCGTCATCGATGGCGTCGATTCGGACGATTTCACCATCGCGCGCCTTTAAAAATTCGACCAATCGCCGGAAATTCCGCTGCGCCTGAGCGCCCGGCAAATGATCGGCGAGATAGGCGTACAAAATCCGGGACAGCACCTTGGCGGTTTCCGAAACGCTTGCGCAAGACGGACCGTCTTCGAACATCGCCTCGAACAGATCGTCGACCGCCCTGTAGCCTAGCACCGACACCAGATACTCGAGCATGGCCGACAGAAACGGCATGTGCGAAAACGACACCGAAAACCGTCCGTCGGCATAATTGATCGTTACCGCCTGGCGGGAAACTTCGAAGCCGGACCGGAACGCCACCTGTTCCGAAATGCTTCTGAAATTCGCCGCCGTCGACGGGCCGTTGTTCCAGAACAGTTCTTCCCATCCGCTGCCCGATGCGGCGTCGGCGAATACCGCCATGTGGCACAGTTCATGCACCGCCCTGGCGTAGTTCCGGCAACAGATCGCGATCGCCACCTGGCGGCAGGCGCGCGGCCCGTATTTGGGCCGGCCGCCGGCGGTGATGTCCGACAGCCCGGCCAGGGCGCCGACCAGTTCGCCGCTATCGAGTTGCGCCGCGTTCAGGGCGTATTCCGGGATTGCATGCATGTCACACCCGCCCCCGGTTGAGTATACGGCGATACCAGCCTTGCAGCCCGAGGACCTTTTCGACATAGCGCCGGGTCGATGGAATGACCCGCGCATGGGGCCATTTTCCGACCGCCGAGCCACCGTTGTAATAGGACAAGGCGAGGTCCTGACGGCCGCGATATTGCCGCAGCAACCGGCCCAGGAAATGCAGTCCAAGCCGGACATTGAGGCGCGCGTTCCACAGCCGCGCCGGGTCGAGCCCGTATTCGCCCCGCGCCGTCGCCGGCATGATCTGCATCACGCCGCGCGCGCCCTTGTGGCTTTCCGCCCGCGCGTTGAAATTCGATTCCACATGGGCCACGGCAAGCGCCAAGGCCGGCGGCACATCCATGCGGCGCGCCTCCCGCAAGACAAGATATTTGATTGTCTGACGGTCGGGCGCCGGCATCGCCTCGCCCTTCGACGCGCACCCGGCCAACAAGGGAAGGACACAAACCGCGGCAACAACGGAACGCGGTGCAAATTTTAAAATTCTCATCGTGACATCCCCGCGACAGCCTTGCGCCATTTTTTATCCATGGTCGACACCACCAGGTTCGCGGCCCCGATCCGCGCCCGCGCGGCGAGAACCCGCGACATGGGAAGGTCCGGGTCGACCACCAGAATGACCCGGCGGTCGCTTGCGAACCGGGCGGGGTCGACCGGTTGCAGCTTCGCGTCATAAAACCGGCCTTTCGCAAATATCGCGATCACGTCGTCCGGGCTTTTGACAATCGAACCTGAATTCGGTTTGGCGCTGTCCGACGGCGCGACCTCGGCGGCGGCGATGGTCTTGGAGGGGTCGGGCGCCACGCCCATGGACAGCACGGTCAGCACCATGATCGAAAAAAAACCCATCGCCATCGCCAAGGCGATTTCGGTCATTGCGTTTCCCTGGGTTCCGTCATGCACAATAAATCTCCACCCGAATGTTCTTGATGAGTCATATGAAAAGCCGAGACGCGGTTTCGAGTTTCAGCGCGCGGCGCGGCGCAGCCCATCGACGGCCCGCCGCAATGCCCGGACCACCCGCCGCGTCATGCGGCCGTTTTCGGTCATGCCGTTGTCGCTCTGCCAGGCGGCGATGGCGCGGCGCGTGCGCGGCTTCAGGCGGCCGTCATGGTCTCCCGGGTCGTAGCCGAGACGCGCCAGCAGCCGCTGGGTCTCGACCACCGTCGCCATCGGTCCATGCGGCGATGCCGCAAAAATCCGCATAGGTTTATGGACCGATATCCGGCGTGGCAGGGTGACCGAAAGTATCGTTCCGTCTTCGACATTGAGCGCCTTGTAGGACAGCACCACATGGTCGTGATCGCGCCGCAGCTTTCCGACCACCAGAATATCGACGCTGGCATTGCGCAATAACTCGGCGATGCGGGCTTCGGTGACGCTTCCGGTTTCCCCCAGGCTCTCGATTTCCCGGATCAGGGTTTTCAGCGCGGGACGCGCCACGAGCCGCAACCGGCCTTTGGACTTGTGCGCGATACCGACCTCCAGCCGGTCGTTATATTCCGCCGCCAAAGCCTTGGAGACAGGCAGGTCTTTGCCCTCGAAGGGCCACACCGCGATGCGCGGCGCGCCGTAACCGCCCCGGGCCGGGATCAGCGACATATCGGTCGACGAGATCCCATCGACGATTTCATCGGCAAATCCGGGGAAGGGCGACGCGGTCGCGCCGTGGGCCGTCGCCAAAACGACTCCGAAAACGGCGAGGGATTTCAATAAGAAGTTCATGGCAATCTCCTGTCTTCACCAGTCACGCGAAGGGCGTTCAGCCTTCGGTGACGGGCGAGGGATTTGATGCAGCCGGGCCGTCAGAGCTTGGCCGACCCGGCCCGCGATTTCCGTCGAAGCCGCGGCCAGCCGCGTTTCCAGGCAGGCTTCCGTGCAGTTTTCCGGTATCCGGAAAGGCGAGATGGAAATTTTCTGAATTCGGCCCAAATGACGTCCGCCGGGGTGCGCATAGAGCCTTGCTTCGACGCGCATGACGGCGCGGGTCACATAGAGGCCGGGTCGAATACGTGGTACCCGGCCTTGGCGAGCGACGCGCCGATCACGGTTCCCACCTTCCGGACGGCGGGGCTTTTTCCGGCCGCGCTGTCCGGCGCAAGAATGATGATTTCCTGGCCAAGCGCGGGAAAAGTCGGAGCGAGCGCGAGGGCGACGATCAGACAGAACCCGAGGGGGGTGGTTTTTGGCGCTCCGGTCATCCTATCCTCCACGCTCGTTCTTCTTCCGGCCCGAAGGCCGTTCAGCTCACCCGTTTCCAGCTGCCGTCGGGCAGGCGGCAGGCCGTGCCGTGGAGCTGTTCCTCATATCCGTCAATCACGGCCCAGGACGTGAAATCGCGGCACACGCGATTGCCGGGCGTTTGATAGGTTCGAACCGGGGTCACTTCGTAGGACGAACCGGTCGACGCATTGCGCCAGGTCACCGTATTGCCGGTCGGGCTGGTTTCCAGCGTATGGGCGGTGGCCGCCTGGTCGGTCCGGTCCATACCTTGTCCGATATTGCCGCCGACCAGGGCGCCGAGTACGCCGCCGCCCACGATGGCGGCGGTATTGCCGCTGCCCTTGCCGATGGTGCTGCCGAGCGTTGCGCCGAGCACGGCGCCGATCAGCCCGCCAAACAGGGTCTTGTCGCCGGAAAGGTCCAGATTGATCGGATAGGCGGTCGGAGCCGCGTGACCGCGAGAATGGCGGCGATGCCGCCAGCGCCGTTTCTGGTTATGCTGCCACTTGCGACCATGGAAATGACCACGCCGCGTCCAATGACGCCCGCCGCCATAATAGTGTCCGGAATTATTCCATTGATGCTTGCCGCCGTGGCGATGGTCGCCGGCTTCGGCGCCGATGGGTGTGAATGCGATGGCCAGCGCGCCAAACGCCGCTAATGACATATTTCTAATCCTGTTGAACATCTTGCCCTCCTTCGTCTGATTTCGAAGTAGGGGGAGTAAAACAGGTTCAGGCTGATCCGAACCTGAACGGCCCGTTCATCGGAGGTTCAGGTTGGGAATTCAGAGCCCCGCGCGGTCGCCCCAGCCGGCCGCCGCGATTTCCAGCGTCTGGAGCATCTCCTGGGCCTGGCGAAGCCTTGTGTGGCGCGGCGCGGCGGCTAGCGCGCTTTCGCCAAATTTCTTCAGCAACGCGGTGTCTTCCGCAAATTTCAGGACCGCGTCGGCAAGCGCCTTTGGGTCTTCCGGCGCGACATGCATTCCGGCTTCGTCATCGGCCAGGATGCGGCTCGCTTCGCCTCGCGGTGTCGCAAGCAGCACCGGCACGCCCATGGCCATGGCTTCGAACGTCTTGGACGGGATGACCTCGGCAAAAACCGGCGAGGCCCGAAGATGGACCAGCGCCACATCGCATATGCTCCAAATTCTCGGCATGTTTTCCTTGGGTTGGGCCGGAATGAGGACGACGTTGTCGAGATTTCTGTCCCGCGCGGACTGCACCAGATGCGCCCGTTCCGCGCCGTCGCCGACGAGCAGGAAACAGAGGCGTGGGTCATCGCGCAGCAATTCGGCCGCATCCAGCACGTTCATCAGACCATGCGCCATGCCGTGGGTACCGATATAGCCGACCACGAATTTTCCGTCGACACTCCAATTTTTGGCGAGGTCCGCGTCCCGGTCTCGGGGACCGTAGCGGGTCAGATCGACGCCGTTCATGACCACCGAAATTTTGTCGCCCGCGATGCCCCGGCGCATGAGATTTGTCTTGAACGGCGCGGTCAGCGCGGCCACCGCCGCGGACCGCCGATAGAGAAAGAGCTCGAACCTCTCCATGAGCCGCAAGAGAGTGCTTTGCTCCATGGCGCCGACGGCCACAATGGACGCCGGCCAGATATCGCCGAGTTCAAAGACGAAGGGTTTGCGCTTGACGGAAGCGGTGAGCCAGCCGGCGACGGCGGTGAAAAACTGCGGCGATGTCGCCACGACCACATCAGGCCGCTTCTGGGCCAACGCCGCGCAAAAACCGGTGATCATGAAACTCAAAAAATCGAGCATGCGCGGCATCGTGCCGCGATTGGGCGCGATGAAGGTCTTTACCCGCACCACCCGGATGCCATCCATCATTTCCGTCTGATACCAGCGATTCCGGAAGCCCGGGTGAAGAACGCCCTGGGGGAAATTCGGGGCCGAGGTAATCACGGTCACGTCGTGGCCCCAATCCGCCCAATAGCAGGCCCGCTCGAATACCCGGTTCGCGGCCGCATTGCTTTCAGGCGGGAAATTCTCCGTCAGGAATAAAATTTTCACGGGTCGGAGCCTTCTCTGCGGAATTTATCCGCGTCCAGCGCCGCAAGATATAAATTGATCGTCTGGCGCACCACGAACGCCTCGCTGAACTGGGCAACCACCTTGTCGCGCATTTTCACGCCCATTTTGACGCGCAGCGTGGCGGACAAGGCAAGCTTCTCAATGGCGTCGGCCAAACCAACCCAATCCTGCGGTGGAACCGTAAAACCCGTGACGCCGTCTTCGACCACGTCGTTGCAACCCGGAACATCGGTCGTGACGATAGGCCGGCCGCAGGCGCCGGCCTCCAGCAGGGCGCGGGGCAGGCCTTCGCGATAGGACGGCAATACCGCAATATGCGCGCCGGACCAGATTTCCGGAATATTATCCTTGTGGCCGATCCATTCAATGCAGCCTTCCCGGTCCCATTGCCGCAGCGTTTTTTCAGGAATACTCGACGGATTATCCGGATCCGGCGCGCCGACCAGATGGATATGGACAGGCGTCTTGCGCAGTTTCAGCGCGCGCGCCGCGAAGACAACCTCGCGCACGCCCTTGTCTTTCAGCATGCGGGACACGACGACGGCGATAACGGGTTCGCCGGCCGCAAGTTCAGGCTCGGCGGTCGGAATAAATTCATCCGGATCCACGCCCGATCCGCGAATGACCGTGAGCCGGTCTGACGAAATCAAACCGCTTCCGACGAGCGAGTACGCATCATCATCGTTTTGAACAATCAGCCGATGGTTCCGGGGCCGCAGGCAATACCGCAGCATGATTTGAATTAATATCCGCGCGACCCGAACCGGAATACGTCCCGATGTGAAAATATAGCCCATCCCCGCCAGCGCGTTGACGACCACCGTGGGCGGCGCCAGCATCGCGGCGAGAGAACCGTAGATCACCGGCTTGAGGCCGACCTGATGGAGGATATCGGGGCGTTCGCGGAGGAGAATTTTGATCAGCCCGAAAGTCGCCGGCAATTCCGCCCAGGGCGCGCGGGCGCGGCGGCGCAGCCGAAGCGGCAGCAGCCGAAATCCTTCATTACGAATGTTTTCGCCGTGAGTCTGAACCCGGGTCGCAACGACCACGTCCCAGCCGAGATCTCGGCACGCCCGGGCCAGTCCGAGACGATGGGAAAGGAAGTACCAATCGTCGGTCAGGAAAAACATGATCTTGGGTTTGTCTCGCCTGGGGCGAGCGCGGAACATATTCTTTCCCTTGCTGGAAAACCCGATTTACGGACCACGCGGACGCGGGCCGGTTTCAACATAACATAAACCGGGGCGGGCAATACGGACACCACGTCACGGCCGCGCCGGCGGCGAAGGCGGATCGATCCACATGCGGAACCACAATTCGAGAAACTGCAGCGCCCAGATCCGGTTATCCACCCTGCCCGTCCGGGCCGCCATGGCGGCGAGGTTTCGTTCAGCGGTTTCGCGGTCTCCGATGCCCCGGGACGACCAGATGCCAACTATTCCGCACATTTATTCGCGCCCCGAAGACGGAGAGGAAAACCGCGGCAGTTCAGTTTCGAAATTGCCTGTCGATGGCGAAAGAATAGCGCATCCCAACGAAATTCATGCCGTCATTATCGTTATCCAACCCGGCGTTGGAGATATGGAACATGAACAGGGAAAAGCCGTGCGGCCCAATCCGGTATCCGAGATCGAGCGCCTCGCGAAACAGAACCGCCGACCCGAGGGTCGGTTCGCGCGAATTCACATAGGCCCGGTTGCCGGGCAGCACGCACCCTTCGCCGGCGCTGCACAGCCTGGTCGCCTGCTCGAGGTTACCGGTGTGATAGGTCCCGCCGAGGGAAAGATTGAAAAACAGACCGTTGCAGAATTTGGTGAGCC
>JAYZAW010000176.1:0-6771 GCA_036339495.1 Pseudomonadota bacterium
CGTTTTCGCCTCGAAACATCGTCGACAGCGGCAGAAATTCTCGCGGTAGCTCCGAAACTATCCCCGGAGACCAGGGACCATATTCATTGATCGGGGCGTCTGCTGGCATGGATCCCACTCCCGTCGCGCGCGGCAAACCGATGGAATTTTACGTCCCGGGTTCCACAAATGTCCATCGCAGCGCGGTGAAACTCGCGCGCGCCGGGCAAAGAGTCTATAGAGCGTGGCATCATGCCTTCGATGCCGCCCCGCGCCACGCCCCTATTCCTGCAACGCGACCTGCTGATCATCTTTTCGATCACCATGATTTCGGTGATGGGGGTGTCCAGCATCACGCCGATCCTGCCGGAAGTCGGACGGGTGTTCGGCGTCTCGCCCCAGAAGGCGGGATGGCTGGTCGCCGCCTTCACCTTGCCCGGCATCATCCTGACCCCGTGTTTCGGATTACTGTCTGACCGCTATGGCCGCAAGCGAGTTCTGGTCCCGTCGATCCTGGTGTTCGCAACCGCCGGACATGCCTGTGCTTACGCGGTTGATTTCACGGATTTGATTGTCCTGCGCGCGCTCCAAGGGGCCGGCGCGGCCTCGCTCAGCGCCATCAACATCACCTTGATCGGCGATATGTATGACGGCAATGAACGCGCCACGGTGACCGGTTATAATTCGGGCCTGATCTCAACCTCGGCGGCCGCCTATCCGGCGATCGGCGGCGCGTTGGCGCTGATCGGCTGGCGTTACCCGTTCGCGCTGCCGCTGATCGGTTTTCCCATTGCGCTGATCATTATCCTGTGGCTGAAGAACCCCGAACCGCGCATGACAGACAGCTTCGCGGCCTATCTGCGCAAGCTATGGCGCAGCCTGTTGCAGCGCGGCACGGCCACGATGCTGTTTTCCAGCCTTGTCGCCTTCGCGCTGCTTTACGGCCCGCTGGTCACCTTCCTGCCGTTTCTGCTGGAGGACAAATTCAATTCCAGCAGTGTCGAGATCGGCTGGGTCATGGCGGCCAGCGCAGTGGGCAGCGCGGTCGCTTCGGTCTTTGTCGGGCGAATGATACGGCGTTTCCGGGGCCATCATATCCTGATTGCCGCCTTTATCCTGATGGGGTTGTCGACGGGAATTATCCCGTTCCTGGACAGCATATTGGCCGTTGCGGCCGCCGTCGCGGTGATGGGCGCGACCCACGGCATCGGCATCTCTATCGTCCAGATCCGCCTCGCCGAGACCGGGGCGGCGGAACAGCGCGGCGCGTTGATGGCGCTTAATTCCGCCATGTTCCGCACCGGCCAGACGATCGGCCCGCTCGGCATGGGGCTTTTGCTGGCGCTCAGCGGCATGGAAGCGGTCTATGTTGGCGGCGGCGTGATCGGATTGGCGATGGTGGCGGTGCTGTTCGTCTCGATGGGTCACTCTGGCAAGCCGGCTTGGCGCAGTAGATCCAAATAGAATCCAGGTACTCTTCGTCCCGGTATGGCTCGCTGAATCGAACCTGTCGCAATGAACAATGAGGGTTCTTATTGATCGCTTCGGCGGCGTGTCGGCGGGCTTCATCCTCCCGGCCAAGTTCCATGTACAGGGCCGAGAGCCTGAAATCCGAATACATATTGTCCGGGTTCCTTCCGAGACGTTCGGTGTCGAACGCGATCGCTTCCTCGAATCGCCCCAGCATTCGGTAACTAAGCGCGAGAATTCCGAGCATATTGTCTGGGTAGTACCGGAATAACCTCATTGCCCGCTCGTTCAATGCCAATGCGTCTTCTGCCCGGTCCACGTAGTTCAGCGTTTGGGCGAGAATGACATATGTTTCAGCGCTGTTGGCGCCCAGTTCGACCGCTTTTTCCCCAGCCGTGACGGCATCCGCGAAACGCCTTTGAAACAGCCGCACAATACCGATAAACGCTTGGGTGTCCGGCAACGTTACATCTATCACCAATGCCTTTTCAGCACACTCGATGGCCTTATCAAACGATATTTCCAGGGTGTTGGTCCAATGCGCTCGGGCGGCCTGCCAGTACAAACGGCCAAGCCCCACCCAGGCGACGGCAAAATTGGGATCGAGCGTCACAGCATGCTGGAGTAATTCAAGAGCTAGATCATACTGCGCGCGCGCACTACTGTTCGCACCGCGCAACCCGCAAACAAAACAATCCCACGCATCGACATTGTCTGTCTGACGCCGACGTAACCGGGCCTGATCACCCTCTGAAAGATTTACCTGAAGCGCGATGACGATCTCGTTGGTAATTTCGTCCTGGAGCGCAAAAATATCGCTGACCTCCCGGTCGTATCTTTCCGCCCAGACGTGACGCTCGGATCCTGTTTCGATGAGCTGTGCGGTAATGCGCATTCGATCATTCGCAGCGCGAATGCTTCCCTCCAAAACGTATCCCATACCCAGATCGTGCGCCACATCGGAAAATTTTACCTCGCTCCCTTTATAGATAAACGTCGAATTGCGGGCGATCACCTGGAGTTCCGATATCTTGGAAAGCGCCGTGATGATGTCTTCGGAGATGCCGTCGGCAAAATATTCCTGATCGGGGTCACCCGACATATTTTGAAACGGCAGCACCGCTATCGACGGTTGATCCGGGAACAGGGCCGGCGCATCCGCGATTCGCGGTTCTGGTTGTATGTCGGTGTCCAGTCCAACACGCGCGTGGTAGATGCGAATGGACTTCGCAATATTTTTGACGGTTTGTTCGCCGAGATCTTCGAAAGACGCCGCGAGCTTTCCCGCAACTTGGTCGTAAACCGTGCCCGAGACATACACCTCGCCCAACTTGCAAAGCCCCTCCAGACGCGCGGCCACGTTCACGCCCTCGCCGTGAATGTCATCTCCTTCGACAATCACGTCGCCGACATTGATGCCAATACGGAATTCAATCCTGGTTTCCTCTGCAACATCCGCGTTGCGACGGCGCAGCGCCCCCTGGATGTCGAGCGCATTGCGCACGGCGTCCACGGCGCTCGGAAATTCGACCAATATGCCATCACCGGTGGTTTTCACGACACGACCACCGTCGGCCGCAATCCGAGGATCTATCAGTTCGGCATGAAGACTGCGCAGTCGGGTGCGCGTGCCCTCTTCGTCGGCTTCGATCAATCGGGAGTATCCCACGACGTCAGCCGCCAGGATCGCCGTCAATCTCCGCTGGACGCACAGTTCAGCCATGAAGTCCATACCCCTCCGGATTCGAGATATCGGGAATTTCTATGCGGGGGTGGAAGCTAAGTCCATCACGGGCCCTGGAAGAGATCTATGCCGGAGCCGGGGAGATCCGGGCGGCGGCGGTGACGGTGCGGTTGATATCGAGGCAAAAGAGCTAATCCGCCAAAATCGCATCGGCGATTTTCTCCGCCGTCATTAGGGTCGGAATGTTGGTGTTGGCGCGCGGCGTGGCCGGCATCAGCGATGTGTCGACCACGCGCAGACCGGCGACGCCCTTGACCCGTCCCTGGTTGTCGGTCGCCGCCGTGGGGTCGTCGGCGCGGCCCATGCGGCAGGTGCACGACGCGTGCCAGACGCCGGTCGCCGTGTTGCGCACGAAATCCTCCATGGCGTCATCGTCGGCCAGCAGGCCTTCCAGGGTGTGGCCCTCGGTCAGCACGTTGCGGATCAAATAGCGGCGGAACCAGCCCGGCCCGTCCATCATCTTGGCCAGCGCGCCGGTCATCAGATAGTTTTTTGTGTTGACGATACCGACGCTGCGGACTTTTTCCGAATAGCTCGACGGAAACGGGTCGCCGGCGACGGATTTCATTTCGGGCGTGTCGAACAGTTCCGCCATCATGCGCATGCCCTGGGTCAGCCGGTCGAGGTCGCGCCGGTCGGAACAAAGATTGAATTCCACGCGGGGTTCCCTGCGCCAATCGGGGCTCGCCAGAGTCACCTCGCCGCGCGAATAGGATTTATTGACCCAGAGCAGGAACGACCCGAGCCGCCAGCCGACCGGATGCCAGGCGGATTTTCCCACCGTGTTCAGGAACATGTCGCCCTGGGGCGTGTCCGCCACGCCGGAGGAATAGCGCAGCGCCAGATGCAGATGCCGGCGCATGGAATCCGGCAGGCGCGCTTCGGGCCGGATATAGGCCGAGACGCCGATCGACGGGTGTTCGCCGAGATTCTGCCCGACCGCCGGCACATCGGCGACCAGATCGACGCCGTGGTCGTGCAGATGCGCGGCCGGCCCGACCCCGGACCGCATCAGCAGGGCCGGGGAATGAATGCCGCCGGAGCACGAGATGATCTCCGCGCCGGGAATGACTTCCTCGCGCCCGTCATCGCCGACGATTTTCACGCCGACGGCCTGCGTTCCCTCAAACACCACGCGCTTGACCCGGGTCCGGTCCATGATGGTGAGGTTATTCCGCTGCCGCACCGTGGGCGTCAGATAGGCGATCGCCGCCGAGACGCGCCGGTCATACAGGTTCGAGATGCTGATCGGAAAATAGCCGTCCTCGAATTCGGCGTTCTGGTCCTCGCGGTATTCATAGCCCTTGGATTTGAACGCCGCCGCCGCCGCTTTGGCGTAGCCGGGCCATCTGTCGGGGAATATCCGGCGGACCGGCAACGGGCCGTCCTTGCCGTGATACGGCCCGTCGAAATCCATATCGCGTTCGAGCTTGCGGAAATATGGCAGCACGTCGTCCCAGCCCCAGCCCGCCGCGCCGAAATCGCGCCATTCGTCGTAATCGCCGGGCGCGCCGCGATTGGCGAGCTGCGCGTTGATCGACGAGCCGCCGCCCATGATCCGGCCCTGCTCATAGCGCCGGTCGGGGTCGGTGCGCGGCGCGTTATGGGATTGCGGCGACAAATGAACCCGCAGATCGGTCCATTGGAAATCCGGATTGAAATAGGCCACGATGGGATAGGAATCGAGCACGTCCTTGGGCACGTTTTCCGGCGGCGTGTCCTTGCCGGCCTCGATCAGCAGCACCTTGTTAGCGCTTTTCGCCGACAGCCGATTGGCCAGCACGCAGCCGGCCGACCCGCCGCCGCAGATAATATAGTCGTAAGCCATCCCCGCCCCCGTTTGTGATTGGAGGCAGTGTAGCGGGATGGCCGGCCGGCGCGAAGCAAGGATCACGGGGGTGGAGAGTGCTGCCGCGCGGAAAGGAGATAATATGGGCCGCGTTTCGATACCCGGCAGCGAAGTTCCTTCATACGGAAAGAATACCAGTCGCCCACGGCTCCGTCGCAAATCAACCGACGCATTCATGAACACAGGATTATCACACTTATCGAACGCTCGGAATTGCGTTGATGCGGACATCCTGATGCCGCTCATCGCGGGAACATCGGAAGTAAAAATCGCGAACAATGAGGTCTGAAAGGCCCCAGTATAAGACATTAACTGCCAGTTCGCTTCACCAACCGTTGCCCGATTTCGTCCGCCAGGGCGTTTCACTCCGGCAGGCCGGCTTTGCGGAGACCGTCGAGAAGGATCTTTTGGTAATCGAGGTCGGTCAGGGGGTGGCGATCACGAATCAAGGAACAGCTAATAGCGGGCTGGAGGCGCTGCAACTCGACGAGCTCGCGCGCTGCCTCTTCCAAGCGTCCCAGATGACCAAGCGCCGATACGAGCGAATGCCGGTTGGTCCAAAGGGATGCGCCGGGGCCGGGTAGAAGCGTCGCTTCTCGACCCCATCGCACCGCTTCCTCGTAATCCTCGATGAAAATCGCCACCGGCGCCATGCAGGCCGCCACGATGGTGGGCAGCATGAAGGAATTCGCGACGAATACCGACAGAATGACGACGCTGAGGCTCATCATGCCGACGGCCATGAATTTCGCGCGCACCGGAATGACCCGGTGTTCGTGCCAGTCGCGGATCGGCGGGCCCAGGGTCTTGTGATTGAACAGCCAGACGCGGAATTTTTCCGAGCTTTTCGAAAACGCCCACATGGCGATCAGCAGGAACACGGTGGTCGGCATGCCCGGGACAACGCCGCCGATCGCGCCGAGCGCCACATTGAACCAGCCGAAGGCAATCAGCGCGTAGCGTATGGCGGAGCGCGGCGGTTCGAAACGGGTCTCCGCCGGAGATTCCGGTATCGTTTGTATAATTTCCATACCGACAAATGCCGCATGCATCCGTAAATGGGAGATTAACATAGGATAAATTGGTGCAAACAGTCATGCTATCCGGCGCAACGACAAAGTAATCAGGGCATTTTTCATGAACGGAACAGAACGGCGCGAATTCGTGCGCAATCACCGAACGGCGGTTTTTGGATATGGCCGCGAGGCGCATGGGCCGTCCATGTCGTGCGTGTATTACACCATGGACGGGGACGACATTCTGGTGTCCACAATGCTGGGCCGCGCCAAGGCCAGGGCGGTCCGGCGCAACCCGAAGATTTCACTTTGCATTCTGGATGAAAACTGGCCGCCGACATACCTGCTGGTCTATGGTGACGCGGTGATCGAAGAGGAAGGCGGCGACGATCAGCTGATCAGGATCGTCGAGCTGATGGCGGAACAGCCCATGCCGGAAGCCGAGAAGGTCGAGCTGCGTAAACTGGCGGTCGAGGAACAGCGCGTGGTGGTCCGGCTCAAGCCATACGCCACCTTCGAATCCCCGCCGCGTCATGTCTATAATCCGAATGACGTTGAAACCCTGATGCATGATTACGGCGCCAGCATTCCCTGGGATGCCGATTAGGCGACCCCGAAGAAAGCATGCCGAGTAAGACGCCGCAACGATAAAACGGAGGCAACGATGCCCATCGTGGATTCCGACGCCCATGTGATCGAAACGCCCGAGACCT
>JAYZAW010000177.1:0-9693 GCA_036339495.1 Pseudomonadota bacterium
TACGAGCTGCATGACATGAACGCGCCGGTGGTGGTCGCCAAGGGCGTCGATCACATGGCCCTGAAATCCGGGAAGTGGCCCGGGAAAACGATGTTCCGGTGGTCGAAAACCGGGCCGTGGCGCGGGCGCTTTACGCCGGCGTTGAGATCGACCAGGAAGTGCCGACCGAGCACTTCAAGGCCGTGGCCGAGGTCATCAGCTATGTCATGCGTCTGAAGGGGCAATTGTGATCCCCTGATTCAGACGATTTATCTCCTAAATCGTTGACCCGTCCGATTTCCACGTTAATTTATCCGATAATGCGATTGAGGCGCTCATTCTAAGCGCCGTTGAATGGGCGTGTCGACTGCCGGGGATGGATTTCATGTTGAAAAATTTGGCGCTTGCCGCCGTAATGTTCTGCGCGGCGATTTCTCCGGCGCGGGCGGAAACATTTACGTTCACCGCCATCCCCGATGAAGACGAATCCAGATTGCGGCAACGTTTCGACAAGATAGCCGTGTATCTGTCGAAACAGCTTGCCGTCAATGTCCGCTACGTGCCGGTGAAATCCTATTCGGCCGCGATTTCCGCCTTTCGCAACAATCAGGTGCAGCTGGCTTGGTTCGGGGGCTTGTCCGGCGTGCGCGCGCGTTCCCTGGTAAAAGGGTCGCAGGCCATTGCGCAGGGTTGGGAAGATCAGTCCTTCGTGACGTATTTTATTGCCCATGTCAGCGCCGGTGTAAAAGCGGGCAAGAGATTTCCCAAATCAATTATCGGCAAAACATTTACCTTTGGCTCCAAGGGTTCCACTTCCGGACGGCTGATGCCCGAATTTTTCGTCCGCAAAAATTTCAACGCCGCGCCGAATAATGTCTTTAGCCGGGTCGGTTATTCCGGCGATCATTCGCGGACCATCGCCTTGGTGCAGTCCGGCGCCTATCAGATCGGCGCCGTGAATTTCAAGGTGTGGGACAATGAGATGAAGGCCGGTCGGATCGACAGCACCAAAGTTTCAGTGATTTGGAAAACACCCCCTTACCCGGATTACCAGTGGACCATCCGCGGTGACGTTGCAAAAATATGGGGCGTTGGATTCACTGGGAAGGTCAAACAGGCTCTGCTCGATTTGAAAGATCCGGAAATTCTGGCTTCGTTTCCGCGCAAAAGTTTTATTCCGGCAAGCAATGCCGATTACGACCCGATTCGTCAAACCGGACTCGCCATAGGCATTTTGGACTGAACATTGTTTCAACTCGACGGGGCCAACGCGTCCTATAACGGTCATGCCGTCCTGACCGATCTGAAGCTGGAGATCGGCCGGGGCGAACGCGTGGCGCTGGTCGGCCGCAGCGGGGCGGGAAAATCGACCCTGCTGAATATGCTGTATGAGCAGCAAAAGGCGCATGCTGCATTGATCCCGCAAGATTCGTCGCTGGTGAAGACCTTGTCCGTGTTTCACAACATCTATATGGGCCGCCTGAATCGCCATGGCAGTTTCTACAATCTGCAAAATCTTGTTTGGCCGCGCAAGACCGAGATCGACAGCGTTCGGGAAATTACCGACAAGCTCGGCATCAGCGACAAGATGTTCGAACTGGTCGGCGAACTTTCAGGCGGGCAGCAGCAACGGACGGCTGTCGGACGCGCCCTTTTCTGTGGTGGCGACATCGCGCTCGGCGATGAACCCGTGTCCGCGGTCGATGAGCATCAGGCCCGCGATATCCTCAAGGCGCTGAATGAGAACCATGAGACGGTTGTGCTCGCAATGCATGACATGACTCTCGCTCTCGAATTCACCAATCGCGTGATTGGGCTGAAGGATCGCCGCATCGCATTCGATGAACCGAGCGCCGATCTTACGAATGGTGATCTCATCCAGCTCTATAAAGCCTGATCATGCGGTTTTCGCCCCCGGTCCGCGCCAGTTTTGGGTTTGTCGGGCTCGCGCTGGTCTGTCTGATTTTCGCCGATATCGAAATCATAACGATCGATCCGTGGCGCGAGATGGGGCGGTTGGGGGTCGGCATAATCACCCCTGATTTCGGCGCCGTCGAACGGCTCGGGGATGCGCTCTTGCAAACCGTTTCCTTTGCCATTCTGGGCGTGGCCGGCGGCGGGATCCTTGGGTTCCTGCTGGCGACGGTCTATCACATACCGGTGGTGCGTCCGTTTTGCGCCTTCATCCGGTCGATCCACGAAATCTTTTGGGCGCTCATTTTCCTGCAGGGTTTCGGCCTCACGCCGCTGACCGGGGTGCTGGCGATTGCCATCCCTTACGCGGGAATATTCGCCAAGGTTTATTCGGAAATTCTCGAAGAAGCCGATGCCCGCGCCATCGCGGCGTTGCCGGCCGGAACCAGTCACCTGTCGAGTTTTTTCTTCGTGCGTCTACCCGATGTGCGGGCGCATCTGAAGACCTATAGTTTTTACCGCTTGGAATGCGCCTTGCGGTCTTCCGCCGTGCTGGGGTTCGTCGGATTGCCGACCTTGGGCTTTCATCTCGAGACCGCGTTCAAGCAGGGCCATTATTCCGAAGTGTCGGCCCTGCTGATCGTGTTTTACCTTTTGATCGCCACCATCCGGTTCTGGGTGTGTCCGAAATATTTCTGGCTGTATGTGCTGGCTGCGCCGTTCGCGCTCAAGGCGACCGTGTCGATCGAGTGGTCCAACGTGGTCCGGTTCTTTACCCAGGATATTATCCCGTCGCCGTTGCGCCGCACCGAAACAATCGATTTTGCGGCAATTTCCGCGACGGGCGACTGGTTTTGGCGGATCATGACCGAACAGGCGCTTCCCGGCATCGTTTCCACGCTTTTGCTGACCCAGATCGCCCTGGTCGCAACTGGTGTATTAACGTTGTTGTTTTTCCCATTGATTTCGCGCCGGTTTTTCGGATTATTCGGGCGCAATCTGGGGCATGTGTTTCTGGTCGTGGTACGTTCGACGCCGGAATATATCCTGGCCTATATCCTTCTTCAGCTTTGGGGGCCGTCGATGTTTCCGGCGATTGTCGCTCTTGCGCTCCATAACGGCGCGATCGTCGGCCACCTGATCGGCCGTCATTCGGAAGAACTGCCGCAACGGGCCGATGCGCCCCGCGGGCTCAATCTTTATGCCTACGAGGTCCTGCCCCGGGTATACGGACAGTTTCTCGCCTTCTTGTTTTATCGCTGGGAAGTGATCCTGCGCGAAACCGCGATCCTGGGCATTCTCGGCGTTGCGACGCTCGGCTTTTATATCGACAGTGCATTCGAGGACATCCGCTTCGACGTGGCGCTGGTATTGATCCTGATAACGGCGGCGCTCAATGTTGTGGTCGATATCATCTCCAGGAACATTCGCGCGCGGCTGCGCTTGACCACGACGCCCGATGCTGGGTAGTTCTCTCATGAATAATATGGCTGAAATAACATGATGAAAAACCAGGGACCGGTGGTCAAGGATCTCGTGCTCGTGGGCGGTGGCCACAGCCACGTTTCGGTGTTGAAGAAATTCGCCATGAAGCCCGTCGCCGGGGTTCGGCTAACGCTGATCACGCGGGACGTTCATACGCCCTATTCGGGCATGCTTCCGGGATACGTGGCCGGTCATTATCCATTGGATTATTGCCATATCGATCTGAGACCGCTGGTCCAGCTTGCCGGCGCGCGGATATATCATGATTCAGCGATCCGGATCGATACCGCGGAAAAACAGGTGATCTGCGAAAACCGCCCGCCGGTGCCCTATGATCTGGTGTCGATCGACGTCGGTTCGGCCCCGAGCATGGACGACGTGCCGGGCGCGGCGGAATTCGTTGTCCCGGTCAAACCGATCGGGCGATTCGTGAAGCGCTGGCGCGATCTTGCCGAGAAAATCGTCGCGCGGGAAGGCCATCTTCGTATCGCGCTGGTCGGCGCCGGCGCGGGCGGGACCGAATTGACGCTTTCCATCCAGCACCGGCTGCGCGCCATGCTGGCGGATAAGAACATGCCGCCCGACCGGTTCGAATTCCATCTGGTGACCGGGTCGGATACCGTCATGCCGCAGGAAAACCGCGCCACGCAAATCAAATTCACCCGGATTCTCGCCGAACGCGGCGTCACGGTTCACGCCGGGGCCAAGGTGACGCGGGTCGAGGCCGGCAAGCTGCACTGCGCCGACGGCAACATTATCGAGGCCGATGAAATCTTCTGGGTCACCAATGCCGGCAGCCAGGCCTGGCCCGGCGCTTCGGGTCTTGATGTTGATGAAGAAGGCTTTATCCGCGTCGATGATTGCCTGCGTTCGCTGTCGCATCCGGATGTGTTCGCCGCCGGCGATACCGCCAATGTGGTCAATCATCCGCGCCCCAAGGCCGGCGTTTTCGCGGTCCGCCAGGGCCCGCCGCTGGCGGCAAATCTGCGCCGCGTCCTGCTCAACCGCGCGCCGCGAAAATTCAAGCCGCAAAGCCGCTTCCTGAAGCTGATCAGCACCGGCGACAAATACGCCGTCGCCGCGCGCGGCGCGCTGGCGTTGGAAGGCGCCTGGGTCTGGGCGCTTAAGGACTGGATCGATCTGCGCTGGATGCGCAAATATATCGACCTGCCCGAGATGGAAGACGACGAAGAGGTAACCGTCGCGCGTGGCCTGGCGAGCCCCGACGCGCTCAAGGCGATTTCCGCGATCGCCATGCGTTGCGGTGGCTGCGGCGCGAAAGTCGGCGCGACGGTGTTGAGCCGCGTCATGAACCGGCTCGAACCGGTTGACCGGGACGACGTTCTGGTCGGCCTCAAGGCGCCGGATGACGCCGCCGTGGTCGATGTTCCAGACGGCAAGGTCATGGTCCACACGGTGGATTATTTCCGATCCTTCGTCGACGATCCGTACATTTTCGGACAGATCGCGGCCAATCACAGCCTCGGTGACATCTTCGCCATGAACGCCGAACCGCAATCGGCGCTCGCCATCGTGACCATTCCCTACGGTCTGGAGGAAAAGGTCGAGGCCGTCCTGCACGACATCATGGCCGGGTCCATGAAAGTGCTGGAGGAAAACAACACCGCCCTGGTCGGCGGCCACACCAGCGAGGGCGCCGAGCTCGCGCTGGGTTTCTCGATCAATGGCCTGGCCGACCGCGCGTCCCTGCTGCGCAAGGAGGGCATGCGGCCCGGCGATGCGCTGATCATCACCAAGCCGATCGGCACCGGCACGCTGTTCGCCGCCGATATGCGCCAGCAGGCCAAGGGCCGCTGGGTCGACGCCGCGCTCGACTCCATGATCCAGTCGAACCGGACCGGCGCGGATGGCCTGTTCCGCCATGGCGCGACGGCCTGCACCGACGTGACCGGTTTCGGATTGCTGGGCCATCTGGTGGAAATGACCCGTCCGTCGGGCGTCGATATCGATCTGTATATCGACGCCATTCCGTTGCTCGACGGCGCCATCGAATGCGTCCGCGCCGGGGTATTTTCCTCGCTGCAGCCGCAGAACGTGCGCTTGCGCCGCGCCATCCGCGACCAGGAACAGGCATCGCAACACGAACGATATCCGCTGGTCTTCGACCCACAGACCGCCGGCGGTCTGCTGGCCACGGTGCCGGGTGACCGGGCCGAGGCCTGCGTCGCCGAGCTGCGCGGGCTGGGATACCAACACACCGCCATCATCGGCGTGGTGAAGGCGGAATCCGACACCATCGAACCGATCCGCATCCTAGACGGCATGCCCGGCGACATCAGCGGCGCTCTTGCCGCTGAATAGCGCGCCATACCCGTTCCGGCGATGCCGGCAAATCGATGTGGGTGACGCCGATTTCCTTCAACGCATCGGTGATCGCGCTGATCACGACCGCCAGCGCCGGCGTCGTGCCGCCTTCGCCGCCGCCCTTGACGCCCAGCGGGTTGCCGGCGCTGGGGATTTCTTCATTGAGCTCTACGTTGAAGGACGGCAGGTTGTCAGCCCTGGCGATGCAGTAATCCATGAACGATCCGGCGAGCAGCTGGGCCGAGTCCGGATCATACCAGGCGTTTTCCAGCAACGCCTGACCGACCCCCATGGCGATGCCGCCATGGGTCTGGCCATGCACGATCATCGGATTGACCACGCGCCCCACGTCGTCGACCGTTGAATAGCGCGTAATCTCCATGGTCCCCGTGTCGGGATCGACTTCCACCTCGCAGACCACGCAGCCATTGGGAAAGGCGGGCAGGCGGCCCCAGAATTCGTCGTCCGCCGCCAATCCGCCGTCCGGCGCATCGGGCGCGTCTCCCGCCGCCATGGCGGCTGCGACCTCAAAAATGCCGATCTCCCGGTCGGTTCCGGTCACAACATAGCGCCCCTCGGTGAAGGCGATATCCTCGCGCGCGGCTTCCAGCAGATGGCTCGCGGCATCGCGCCCGATTTCGATGATTTTTTCCGACGCCTTGACCATGACGTTGCCGGCCATGCGGATCGAGCGGTCCGAATGGGTGCCGCCGCCGGCTTTCACCACATCGGTGTCGCCGGTGATGATGTCGATGGCGTCGAACGGAACGCCGAGCCAGTCCACGATCACCTGCCGGAAGCTGGTTTCGTGGCCCTGGCCCTGGGATTGGGTGCCGATGATGACCGCGACGCGCCCATCGGGCTGGATCGCAATTTCGGCCCGCTCAATCGGCGCGCCGACCGGGGCTTCGATATAGTTCGCCAGCCCGATGCCGAGCAGCTTGCCGCGCGTTTTGGCGTCGGCGCGCCGCCCCTCCACGCCGGCCCAGTCGGCCAGCTTTATGGTGGAGTCCATGTTGGTCTCGAACGCGCCGCAATCATAAGTAAGCCCCATGGCGTTGCGATACGGAAACCCGTCCCGGGCGATCAGGTTCTTGCGCCGCAGCTCGATGCGGTCGAACCCGAATTGTTCGGCGGCCCGGTCGATCAGCCGTTCGATCACAAACATGGCTTCGGGCCGGCCCGCGCCGCGATAGGGCGAGGTCGACGGCGTATTGGTCAGCACCCCCTGGATATGCGCGTGAGCGGCGGGGATATCGTATAGCGAGGTGGTCAGGCGATGGCCGTTATTGAGCGACACATAGGCCACCGTATGGCCGCCGACCGCGCCGATCATGCGGGTCCGCATGGCGAGGAACCTGCCGTCCGAATCCAGCGCCAGGGCGGCCTGGGTCACCAGATCACGCCCCTGATAATCGGCCACGAAGGCCTCGGTCCTCTCGCTGGTCCATTTCACGGGCCGCCCAAGGCGCTTCGCTGCCCATGAAATCAGCACGAATTCCGGATAGAGCGCATTGCGCGGGCCATAGCCGCCCCCGACATCCTCGGTAATCACCCTTACCAGTTCCGGCGCGACATTGAGCGCCGGCGCAAGATGCATCTTGAGCCGGTTGGCGCCCTGGCTGCCGGCGTACAATGTCGTACGGCCGGTCTCGGCATCATGCCAGGCCACGGCGGCGCGCGGCTCCATCTGGCAGTTGGCGACGCGGGTCACCGGCAACTCCATCTCGACCACATGGGCGGCCGACGCAAACGCGTCGTCGGCGGCTTCCTGATCGCCCTTGACGGCGTCGAGACAGATATTTCCCGGTGCGCCGTCCCAGATCCGTTCCGCGCCCGGCGCCATGGCGTCCTTTACATGTCCATGGGCGGGCAGGGGGTCGTAATCCACGTTGATATGTTCGGCCGCGTCCCGCGCCTGGGCCAGGGTTTCGGCGACCACCAGCGCGACCCCTTCGCCGCCGAACCGGACCTTGTCCGACGCCAGCGGCGGCTGGGCGACATCGAAAATCCGCGCCCCTTCTTCCTCCAGAAAGGCTTTGATTTTCGGGTTCACCGCGTCCTGGTTGTTGGCCCCGTGCGGGATCGGCTTGAGCCCGTCATCGTCGTAATCGCGCGCGGTCAGGACGGCGAGAACGCCGGGCATGTTTTTGGCGTCGGCGGTATCAATCGCGTTGATGGTCGCATGGGCATGGGGCGACCGCAGCACTTGGGCATAGGCCTGGCCGGGCTGGTTCTTGTCGTCGGAATAACGCCCGCGACCGGTCAGCAGCCGAAGATCTTCCGCCCGCCGGACCGGCGCGCCCATGCCCGAATTCACCAACGTTCTCCCTTATGTGTCTGAGAGGAAATATCGGCCGTCATCGTTCCGGTCGAGAATTCCCTGATCGCGAATTTCATCGAGCGCCAGCGCGATTTCCCGGCCGTCTCGGCTGCCCAGATCGGACATCAGATCGGCAAAGAATTTTGGCCCTTCCGCCAGCGAGTCCCGGACGCTGTTCAGCCGCTTCTCGCCGAACTCGGGCGCTTCGGGCACGGTGAATTCCAGCGGCCGCTCGCCGAACGGGATGGTCAGATCGAACCCCGCCTTCGAGCCGGTGCGCCGTCCGTTGAGCGACGGGTCGAGCGGCAAAGTGCGAAACCCCGACGCCACCACCAGATCCCGGTCGGCCTGGAACCTTGTGGCCAGCGCCCAGTCGATCTGCTGGTCGGAGAACACGTCGATATCGTCATCGACCACGAACACGTTCTTGGCATTGGCCTGGCACCCCATGGCGGCGGCGATGGCGTTGTGCGCCTCGCCCGGGACCCGCTGCCGCATGGACACCCGCACATTGAACGCGCCGCCATTGGCCGGGCTGGCGCTGACCGCGATAGGCTCGCGCACGGCAGTTTCCAGCGCGCGCCACACGGTGACCTCGGTGCGGACCGAACACAGATTGGCGGTGTCGGTATGGGCCATGGTCTTGCCGCCGATGGTCGAGGTCTGGAACAGCGCGTCGCCGCGCATGGTGATCGCGGTGACGGTAAACAGCGGATTGTTCTTCATGACCCCGTAATAGCCGAGGAATTCGCCATACGGCCCCTCGGTTTCCACATGGCCGCGCGCGTCGAGAAAGCCCTCGATCACGATCTCCGCGTCGGCCGGCACGCGGATATCGTTGGTCACCGACTTGACCACCGGCAGCGGCGCGCCGCGTAGCCGCGCCAGCAGTTCAAGCTCATCCATCGGCACCCGCATGGTGCCCGCCATGTGATCGCAGGGATGCGCGCCGACCGTAAAGCTGACCGGCAGCGGCTTGCCCTGGGAAGCGCTGGCTTCGTATATCGCTTTCAGGTCGCTCGGCGCCAGCAGATCGATGCCGGTCTGGCGCCTGTTGCGCAGCATCAGCCGCCGGCAGCCGGTGTTGGTCCAGCCGGTTTTCTCGTCGACCGAGTAATCCAGCGAGGCCGAGATATACGGCCCGCCATCCATGCCGTGCTGCAGATGGATCGGGAATTGGGTGAGGTCCACATCGTCGCCGGTCAGCACGATTTTCTGCGCCGGCGCGTCGGCGCGGTCGATCTCGACCACCGGTTGGGGCGTGGCAAGGCGTCGCGACACCTCCTGGCGCAGCTGGTCGGGCTCCACATCCAGCGCCATGGCCATGCGCTTGCGGCTGGCGATCACGTTGCCGACCAGCTCGGCGCCTTCCGGCCCGGCCTTGCGGATCAAAACCGCCTTCGGATTATTGTCGAGGATCGCCGCAATGCCGCCGAGCTCGACCGGCTCGTCATGAATATCGACCTCGCCGGACTGAATCAGCCGGTCGATAAACCGCCGCAGCCGGAACCGCTCCGTATCGATCTCCGGCGCATCCCCCTATTTCAAAGCCTTTGCCTTGGTCCTATTCCCCTTGGTCGGCATTGTGTTTTGAGCCAACCCCGGGCCGAAAAAATGTGTGTCGTTTGCCGCGTTTTAGTATCCTCCGCAAAAAAGCGACGATGAAC
>JAYZAW010000178.1:0-18277 GCA_036339495.1 Pseudomonadota bacterium
GGAAATCGAAAATATCGGATATGCCAGAGACGAATAAAATTCCCGGGAATGCTGGCGAGCCTTTGCCGAAAGGTCGGCCCATGACTACGCTGGAACGTGGCGCGGGCGTTATCGCCGGATATCTCAAGACATTGACGTCGAGCCCGGGGGTCTATCGCATGATCGGCGCCAAGGGCGAGGCGCTCTACATCGGCAAGGCGAAAAATTTACGCCGCCGGGTGGTCAATTACACAAGGCCGGACCGGCAGCCGGAACGTATCCGGCGCATGATCGCGGCGACCGCGTCGGTCGAATTCATCACCACCCATACCGAAGCGGAGGCGTTGCTGCTTGAAAGCAATCTGATCAAGGAACTCAAGCCGCGCTACAACATCCTGATGCGGGACGACAAATCCTTCCCGTATATTCTGCTGACCGGCGACCATGAATGGCCGCAGCTTTTGAAACACCGGGGCGCGCGCGGCCGACCGGGCGAATATTTCGGACCATTCGCATCGGCCGGCGCGGTCAACCGGACCCTCAACGCCCTGCAGCGGGTGTTTCCCCTGCGGTCCTGTTCCGATGCAATTTTTTCGAACCGGACCCGGCCGTGCCTGCAATATCAGATAAAGCGCTGTTCCGGCCCCTGCGTGGCGCGCATTTCGGGCGAGGCTTACGGCGAGATTGTCGGGGAGGCGCAGGAATTTCTGTCCGGGCGCAGCCACCTTCTGCAACAAAAACTGTCGCGCCAGATGGAGCAGGCCAGCGAGAGACAGGAATTTGAGGCGGCCGCCGTGTTCCGCGACCGCATCCGGGCGCTGACTGAAATCCAGGCCCATCAGGATATCAATATCAAGAATCTCGGCGCGGCCGATGTGATCGCCGTCTTTCAGGAAGGCGGCCAAACCTGCATCCAGGTGTTTTTCTTCCGGGCCGGGCAGAATTACGGCAACCGGACCTATTTTCCGAGCCACGCGAGGGAGCTGCCGCCGGAAGACATCATGCGGGCCTTTGTCGGACAGTTCTATGCCGACAAGACGCCGCCGCCATTGGTCTTGACCAGCCATGAGATCGCCGAATCCGAGTTGGTCCAGGAGGCGCTTGGCGTGCGCGCCAGGCGCAAAGTGGAAGTGTCTCGGCCGCGCCGGGGCGTGAAACGCAAGCTGATCGACAACGCGCGCGACAATGCCCGCGAAGCGCTTGGGCGGAGGCTGTCGGAAAGCGCGGCGCAAAGAAAACTGCTTGAGGGCGCGGCGGAATTGTTCGGGCTCGATGCCGTCCCGCAACGGATCGAGGTTTATGACAACAGCCATATTTCTGGCAGCAACGCGCTTGGCGGCATGATCGTGGCAGGGCCGGAAGGCATGATGAAAAACGCCTATCGCCGCTTCAACATCAAGGACGACATCGCGCCGGGCGACGATTACGCCATGATGCGCGAGGTCCTGCGCCGGCGCTTTTCCCGCGCGCTCAAGGAAGACCCGGACCGGACCAGCGGCAATTGGCCCGATCTGGTGCTGATCGATGGCGGTCCCGGGCAGCTTTCGGTGGCGCATGATACGCTGGCCGATCTGGGGATCGCCGAATTGCCGCTGGTCGGCGTCTCGAAAGGCCCGGACCGCAATGCGGGGCGCGAACGGTTCCACATGGCCGGGCGCACGCCGTTTACGCTGAAACCGAATGACCCGGTTCTATATTTTCTGCAGCGGCTGCGCGACGAGGCCCATCGCTTCGCGATTGGCGGGCATCGGGCGCGCCGATCCCGCGCCATCGGCGCATCGCCGCTTGACGAGATCGCGGGCGTCGGAAAGACACGGAAAAGGGCGTTGCTGAACCATTTCGGATCGGCCGCCGGCGTATCGGGAGCCGGGCTGTCCGACCTGGAAAATGTGACCGGGATCAGCGGCGCCGTGGCGAAGAAAATCTACGACCATTTCCATGACGACGCATGACGCGGAAGTGATGGGTGGAATCGCGCCCGTGGGCTGAAAATGATATAGAGGGAATGCAATACGCCTGAGCCGAGGACGGGACACTGAAAATCAATTTGCCCAACCTGCTGACAATGTTCCGGATCGCCGTGATTCCCGGGCTTGTGGCCGTGTTTTATCTCGAAAGTCACTTCGGCAACTGGTTGGCCTGGGGGTTGTTCAGCCTGGCCGCGATCACCGATTTTTTCGACGGGTATATCGCCCGCGTCACGGGTCAGCAATCGGCATTCGGCAGCTTTCTGGACCCGGTCGCGGACAAGCTTCTGATCGCATCCGCCTTGTTGATGATGGTCGCGTTCGGTCATATCTCCGGGCTGTCGATTCTGCCCGCCGTGGTCATTTTATGCCGCGAAATCCTGGTGTCGGGACTGCGGGAATATCTTGCCGGGATACGGATCAGCGTGCCCGTCAGCCAGTTCGCCAAATGGAAAACCACCATTCAAATGTTCGCCATCGGTTTTTTGATGGTTGGCGAAGCTGGGCCGGAGAACTTTCCGACCGTGCTGATCGGCGATGCGGGCTTGTGGATTGCGGCCGCCCTGACGCTAATGACCGGATATGATTATCTGCGCGCGGGGCTTCGGCACATCGAAGCCGAGGACAGCGCCGAGAGTCCAAATCAGGTTTCGGGGGCCGAATAGCGTGTCGGGTCCAGGCGCCATATTCGGTATTTCGGGTTGGAGCGGGTCCGGGAAAACCACTTTGATCACGCGGCTGATCCCTGAAATCCGTAGCCGGGGGATGACCGTTTCCACCATCAAGCACGCCCATCACCGTTTCGATATCGACCAGCCGGGCAAGGATTCATATGAACACCGGGCCGCCGGCGCGACCGAGGTGCTGGTGTCTTCCGCCGCGCGCTGGGCGCTGATCCACGAACATCGGGGCGCGCCGGAGCCCAGCCTGGCCGAGCTTATCGTCCAGATAACGCCGGTTGACCTTTTGCTGATCGAAGGGTTCAAGAGCGACGTTTATGAAAAGCTTGAAGTATATCGCCCGTCGATCGGCAAGGAACTTTTGTGCACCGCCGATGACCAGGTCGTCGCCGTGGCGAGCGACACCGTCCTTGCGGCCGTGACCCTGCCGGTTTTTGATTTGGACGACATCACGGCCATTGTTGATTTCATCTTTGCCCGATGCGGGTTGGAGACTTCCATGCGGGGGACCGCCTGACCATGGCGCAACTTTCCGATGATTGCTTCGCCTTCGGCGGCAAGCTGATGACGGCGCAAGAAGCCATGGACGTGCTGGCCGACCGGATCAGCATTGTGGTGGAGCCAGAACGGGTCGCGCTGCGCGCGGCGCTCGGGCGATATCTGGCGGAAGACATCGCGTCCGAACGGGCGGTGCCGCCCCATGACAACGCCGCCGTCGACGGTTATGCGGTCCGGTTCGACGACCTGGACCCGGACAAGGAGACCACGCTGACCGTGTCCGGACGGGTGGCGGCCGGCCATCCGCTGGGCCGCGACGCACGGCCGGGCGAAGCGATCCGCATCTTCACCGGCGCGCCGATGCCGGATGGGCCGGATACGGTGCTGATGCAGGAAGATTGCCGGGTCGACGGCGACTGGGTCGTCATTCCCCCCGGCATCAAGCGCGGCGCCAATCGCCGCCATGCGGGCGAAGACATCGCCGCCGGTGATATCATTCTGCGCGCGGGACAGAAACTGCGGCCCCAGGAACTCGGCCTTGCCGCCTCGATCGGGCGGACCGAAATCCCGGTTTATCATCCGTTGAGCGTCGCGTTGTTTTCGACCGGCGATGAAATCCGCGATATCGGTGAAGAATTACCGCCGGGCTGCGTTTATGATTCGAACCGGTATACGGTCTCGGCCCTGCTCCAATCGCTGGGGTGCCGGGTCGACGATCTGGGGATCCTGCCGGACAATTATGACGACATCGAACGCGCCCTGGACGCGGCATCCCGTGAACATGACGCCATTTTGACGTCGGGCGGGGTTTCGACCGGAGAAGAAGACCATGTGCGGGCCGCCGTCGAGAAACTCGGAAATATCCATTTCTGGCGATTGGCGATCCGGCCGGGGCGGCCGCTCGCGCTGGGCCAGATAGGGCGGACGCCGTTTATCGGCCTGCCCGGCAATCCGGTTGCCGTGATGGTGACCTTCATGCGTCTGGCGCGGCCCGCATTATTGCGGCTTGCCGGATGCGGGGATACGGAACCCCATATATTTCAGGTTCGCGCCGGATTCCAATATAACAAGAAAATCGACCGGCGCGAATGGCTCCGGGTCAGCCTGGAAACCGATTCGGCCGGCATCGTTTCGGCGCAAAATTTTCCGCGCGGCGGGGCCGGCATATTATCGTCCATGGTCGCGGCCGACGGGCTGTTGGAACTGCCCGAGGAACTGACCCGGCTGGAGCCGGGCATGATGGTGGATTTTCTGCCCTTTAGCGAGGTGAGTTGATGCAGCTACTTTATTTTGGCTGGGTGCGTATTAAAATGGGCAAGGACCGCGAGAATATGGATCTGCCCGACGGCGTCGCCAATGTCCGGGATCTCATAGAAGCTTTGCGCGACCGCGGCGCCGAGTACGAGGAAGCCCTGAACGATATTTCCATGGTCCGGGTTGCAGTCAATCAGGAACTTACCGATCTGGATGCAGCGGTCGCCAATGACGATGAAATCGCGCTGTTCCCGCCCATGACCGGGGGATAGGGATAGGGATATGATCAAGGTCCAGACGGAAGATTTCGATATCGGCGTCGAGACGGCGCGCCTGACGGACGGAAACAATTCGGTCGGCGGTCTGGCGTGTTTTGTCGGGCTGGTGCGCGATATCGCGGGCGACGACAGCATCGAGACCATGACGCTGGAACATTATCCCGGCATGACCGAACGGCAGCTGGAAAAGATCGAGGCCGAGGCGCGCGAACGATGGAATCTGCTGGATACCCTGATCATCCACCGGTACGGAACCCTTGCGCCGGGCGATCGTATCGTCATGGTGGCCGCCACATCGGAACACCGGCAGGATGCGCTGGAAAGCTGTCATTTTCTGATCGACTGGCTGAAAACCAAGGCGCCGTTCTGGAAACTTGAAGCGACCAGCCACGGCAAACATTGGGTCGAAGCCCGCGCGGAAGACCGCATTTCGGAAGAACGCTGGGTGATCGGCGGACAGAATCCCGAATAGGCCGGAGCCGTTTCTTCAGTGAATGTTAGGCCGTCGCCACTTGTGGCGTACGGACCAGATTGTCGTAGTCTTCCATCAAGGCGCGGGCAATCGGGCCGACTTCGTACTTGCGGCCGTCGATTTCGCTGACCGGTGTAACTTCGACCGCCGTTCCGGTGACAAAGATTTCATCCGTGCGGTCAAGATCGTCGGGCATCACCACCCGTTCGACAATTTCGATACCCCGGGCGCGGGCCAGTCCCATCACCGTGCGTCGGGTAATGCCGTCGAGGAAGCAGTCGGGAATCGGCGTGTGCATGACGCCGTCCTGAACCAGGAAAATATTGGCGCCGGTGGTTTCGGCGATCTGGCCGCGCCAGTCGAGCATCAGCGCATCTTCGTAACCATCATTTTCCGCGGCGTGTTTCGACAGGGTGCAAATCATGTAGAGGCCGGCCGCCTTTGAATGAACCGGCGCCGATTCGGGCGATGGCCGTTTCCATTTCGAAAGCTGCAGCCGAATGCCCCGGAGGCGCGCTTCCGGGGAAAAATAGGATGGCCATTCCCACACCGCGATCGAGAGATGAATTTTGCTTTGTTGCGCCGACACTCCCATCATTTCGCTGCCGCGCCATGCGACCGGACGCACATAGGCGTCGGCATAGCCCTGTTCGGCGACGGTTTCCAAAGTCGCCTGTTCGATCTGCTCCAGGCTGTAAGGGATTTCATAGCCGAGCGCGGCGGCGGAATCGATCAGCCGCTGCGTATGTTCGAGCATTTTGAAAACTTCGCCGCTATAGACCCGCTCGCCCTCAAAAACGCAGCTGGCATAGTGCAAACCGTGACTGAGCACGTGAATTTGGCTATCGCGCCAAGGTCGCAACGCCCCGTCAAACCATATTTTTCCATCTTGATCATCGAAATTCATCATGTCTTTGGCTTCATGCGTTGGATTTGGGCGGGCGACCTTGCCGGAGCGGTTCTCGGATTTCGAAATTCATAAAAACGCATCATGTCGATTAATTGTTGCCCTGAGTATCATTTATGGGCATATATGTCAACATGACTGACGTAAAAACAGGTGTCAATCCGCTTTTCCTGCGCGAGGAAGACCTTCGACAAGGGATAGAGCTGTTGTTTTACGCCTATCGGGATTTCACATCCGAGCCCGATGCGATTCTTGCCGAATACAGGTTTGGCCGGGCCCATCACCGGGTGATCCACTTCGTGGGACGCAACGCCGGAATCACGGTATCCGAATTGCTGGCCATCCTGAAAATCACCAAGCAGAGCCTGTCCCGCGTGCTCAGCCAACTGGTGCGTGAAGAGTTCATCGTGCAAAAGGCCGGCCCGCGCGACCGACGGCAGCGCCTGCTGGAACTGACTCCCAAGGGCATCGAGATCGAACTCCAGCTTTCCGCTAGCCAGCGCGCGCGCGTCGCGGCGGCCTACCGCGAAGCCGGGGCCGAAGCCGTCGAAGGCTATCGCAAGGTCTTGATGGGCATGATCAATGCGGAAGACCGCCGGAAGTTCGGCGGAAGCGGTGGCGCGATGGCGCCCGCGACCGACGACATCGACGACCGGTAATTTTCAAGGAGTCATATAGGGTTTTACCGTATGGCCGTGGGCGATCGGGCCATGGCCCGAACCGATGCCCGGCGCATTGCGGATCGCATCATGAACATAAGATTGCGCGCGCGCCAGCGAATTGCGCAGCGTCATGCCCTGGGCAAGACCGGTGGCCAGCGCCGACGCCATGGTGCAGCCGGTGCCATGGGTGTGTTTTGTGTCCATGCGCGGCGCGGAAAATACTTCATTACCATTCGGCGTGACCAACAGATCATGCACTTTCGCGCCCGGCAAATGGCCGCCCTTGATGATCGCGGCCCGCGCGCCCATTTCCAGCAGCGCGTCGCCGGCCCGGGTCATGTCGTCGAGGTTTTCGATGGTCATGCCGATCAGCACTTCGGCCTCGGGCAGGTTCGGCGTGATCACCGATGCCGCCTTGAGGATCCTGGATTTCAGCGCCGTGGTCGCATCGGGGTCGAGCAGCGCCGCACCGCCCTTGGCCACCATGACCGGATCGACCACCACGGGAATTCCGGCGGCGTTCCGTTCGATGACATCCGTGACGGCTTCGATCACCTCGGAACTGTGCAGCATGCCGGTCTTGATGCAATCCGCGCCGATATCGCCGAGTACGACCTGCATCTGCTGGCGGATGAAATCGATCGGCACCAGGTGGACGCCATGTACGCCGGTGGTGTCCTGGGCGGTCAATGCGGTGATCGCCGTGGCGGCGAACCCGCCAAGCGCCGTAACGGTCTTGATATCGGCCTGAATCCCGGCCCCGCCGCCGGAATCCGACCCCGCGACGATCAGCACCCGGCCCTTCATGCGCATTTCTCCATCGCGTCCACGATCTCGGCGACGATTTCCTGGATCAAAGTCTCATCGGACCCTTCGGCCATGACACGGATCAGCTGCTCGGTGCCCGATTTGCGGATCAACAAGCGGCCGTTTCCACCGAGCCGCGCTTCACCCCGCCGGATCACCGACTTGACTTCGTCGTTTTCCATCGGCGTTGCGCCGTTGAAGCGAACGTTCTCCAACAGTTGCGGCAAGGGCGTAAATTTTCGGCCGGTCTCGCTTGCCGGCTTTCCGCCCTGGATCAGCACCGCCAAAACCTCGAGCGCGGCAATCAGCCCATCCCCCGTGGTGTTGTAGTCATTCAGGATAATGTGCCCGGATTGCTCGCCGCCGATATTGAAACCTTCCCGGCGCATATGTTCGACCACGTAACGATCGCCGACCTGGGTGCGCACCAGATCTAGGCCAAGCCCGCGGAGATACTGCTCCAGCCCCATATTGGACATCACCGTCGCCACGATGCCGCCGCCGCGCAGCCGGTCCGCGCGGAGCCAGGATTCGGCGACCATCGCCATCAACTGATCGCTGTCGAGCAACTCACCGTTTTCATCGGCAACCAGGACCCGATCGGCGTCGCCATCGAGCGCGATGCCCAGATCCGCGCCATGGGCGCGGACCGCATTCTGCATCATGGTGGTGTCGGTGCTGCCGCAGCCATTATTGATATTGAAGCCGTCGGGCGATACGCCGAGGGGGACGACTTCGGCGCCCAGCTCCCACAAGGCGGTGGGCGCGACTTTGTAGGACGCGCCATTGGCGCAATCGATCACGATGCGCAAACCGTCGAGCCGCATTCCCTTTGGGAAAGTGTTTTTCACGAACTCGATATATCGGCCTTCGGCGTCGTCGAGCCGGCGCGCGCGACCGAGATCAGCCGAACCGGCAAGCTCGCCATCCAATTCGCCATCGACCAGTGATTCGATTTCGGCTTCGGTCTCATCGGACAGCTTGTAGCCGTCGGGCCCGAACAGCTTGATGCCGTTATCGGAATAAAGATTATGGGATGCCGAAATCATCACCCCGATATCGGCGCGCAGCGACCGCGTCAGCATCGCGACCGCCGGGGTCGGCATGGGCCCGACCAGGACCACATCCATCCCCATGGCGGTAAACCCGGCCGCCATTGCGGGTTCCAGCATATAGCCGGACAGCCTGGTATCCTTGCCGATCACCACTCGGTGGCGGTGGTCGCCGCGCATGAACATCCTGCCGGCCGCCATGCCGACGCGCAGCGCGGTTTCCGCGGTCATGGGCTCGACATTGGCGAGCCCCCTGATGCCGTCGGTGCCAAACAGTTTTCGGGTCATTCGCAACCGTTCTCGATTATTGCCAATCCGATTTCAGTATAACGCCGCAGGGATTAAATATCGTTAACCAAGATTCATGCAAACCCCTTGCGGGCGCCAAACGCCGCGTCGAGTATTTGCAACACCTGGCGGGTTTCCGCAACGTCATGGATGCGGAATATCCGTACACCCTGCCCGGCGGCGAGGGCGGCGGCGGCGAGCGACCCCGCAACGCGCGACTTGGGGTCATCGATACCGGCGACGCGGCCGATAAAGCTTTTGCGCGACGCGCCGATGACGACGGCGCAACCGAGCCCGTGAAAGATCGCCACTTCGGCGAGAATTTTGAGATTGTGATCGTCATTCTTGCCGAACCCGATGCCGGGATCGATCGCAATCCGGTCGCGCGAAATTCCCGCCTGTTCGCAAACGGCCACGCGATCCTTGAAATATTGCAGAATTTCGTGGGGCGCGTGGTCGTAAAACGGTTCCGCCTGCATGTCTCGCGGACGGCCCCGCATATGCATCAAAATGACCGATGCGCCATGACGCGCGACGATATCCGCGGCGTCTGGATCGTCGCCGAGCGCGGTGATGTCGTTGACCACGGTCGCGCCGCTTTCCAGCGCCGCGTCCATGACCGCGCCGCGCCTGGTGTCGATGGACAGCGGGACGCCGCACCCGGCAAGCCCTTCGATCACCGGCAGGACGCGCGCCAGTTCATCTTCCAGCGACGTCGGGGCGGACCCGGGCCGGGTCGATTCACCACCGATATCGAGCAGATCCGCGCCTGCTTCGATCAAGCTTTTGCCATGGGAAATCGCCGATCCCGCATCGAAGAAATCGCCGCCGTCAGAAAAACTGTCGGGCGTCACGTTGACCACGCCCATCAGACGCGGCCGGTCGAGGGACAGACCGGCGAAATCCGCGCGGTCGAGTGACAACAGTTCGAGCCGATGCGAAACGGCATGCAATGTGGCCGGGCCGCGCCGTTGGGCCCAATCGGTCAAATCACCGAGCGCGGCAAAATATATCGAAACCTCGTCCTTCCCGGCGACAAACAATTCGCAGGCCGTAAAGGCGAGCGGGCCGCCGGCAAGCGGCAAGGCGCTGCCGTCCTCGCGGCATTCATCCGCCAGATCGCCCTGGATGACGCCGACGGGGCGCAGATCGATGGCGGTTTCGGGATCGCCGCTGAAAGAAAAACCCCGGCTCGGCAGGCCGGGGCTTCTTGAAAACGATGTCATTCGACAGGGATCACGAACCGGGTTGCGGTTCCGGCTCCAGACCGGAATCAGGTTCATTGCCCTTGCTGCCGGACGTGGGCACGGAGGAACGCCGCCCGGTATCGCTTGTGTCGTCATCATCCGTGGACCGGAAAACCGATTCGCCCTTGGTCAGTCCGATGACTTCATCGCCGCTCAATGTTTCGAACTCCAGCAATGCGATGGCGACCGTATCAAGATCATCCTTCTTCTCATTCAGGATTTTTCGCGCCATTGCCTCGGCTTCCTCAATGATGCGGCGCACTTCGGAATCGATCATCGCGGCCGTTGCGTCGGATACGTTTTTGCGTTGCGCGACGGAATGGCCGAGGAAAACTTCTTCCTCATTATCAGAATAGCGCAGCGGCCCGAGTTTCTCGCTAAAACCATATTCGGTGACCATGCGGCGCGCCAAATTCGTTGCCTGGTGGATATCATCGCCCGCCCCGGTGGTGACATTTTCCTCGCCAAAGGTAATTTCCTCGGCGGTGCGCCCGCCGAACATCATGGCGAGCTTGCTTTCCAGTTCAAGCTTCGACATGGAGTAGCGATCGCGTTCGGGCAGCGACATGGTGAGCCCCAACGCGCGGCCGCGCGGAATGATCGTCACCTTGTGCAGCGGGTCGTGCTTGGGAACATTGATGGCGACCAGGGCATGACCGGCTTCGTGATAGGCGGTCAATTTCTTTTCCTCTTCGCTCATCACCATTGAGCGCCGTTCTGTGCCCATCATGACCTTGTCCTTGGCGTCTTCGAACTCGGCCATGGTCACCAGGCGCTTGTTCATGCGCGCCGCCAGAAGCGCCGCTTCATTGACCAGGTTGGCGAGATCGGCGCCGGAAAAACCCGGCGTACCGCGGGCGATAATGCGCGCGTCCACGTCGGGCGCCAGCGGCACCTTGCGCATATGCACCTTGAGGATCTGTTCGCGCCCTAGAATGTCCGGGTTGGACACCGTGACCTGCCGGTCGAACCGGCCTGGGCGCAACAAAGCCGGATCGAGCACGTCGGGACGGTTGGTCGCGGCGATCAGGATCACGCCTTCATTGGCTTCGAATCCGTCCATTTCGACCAGTAGCTGGTTGAGGGTCTGTTCGCGTTCGTCGTTGCCGCCGCCGAGCCCGGCGCCGCGATGACGGCCGACGGCGTCGATTTCATCGACAAAGATGATGCAGGGGGCGTTTTTCTTGCCCTGTTCGAACATGTCACGCACCCGCGACGCACCGACGCCGACGAACATTTCGACGAAATCCGAACCCGAAATCGTAAAGAACGGCACATTGGCCTCACCCGCGATGGCGCGGGCCAGCAACGTCTTACCGGTGCCAGGCGGGCCGACCAGCAGCACCCCCTTCGGAATCTTGCCGCCGAGACGTTGGAACTTTTGCGGATCCTTCAGGAAATCGACGACCTCTTCAAGCTCCTGCTTGGCTTCGTCGATGCCGGCGACGTCCTCGAACGTGACGCGCCCGGAGCGTTCGGTCAGCAGCCGGGCCTTGGATTTGCCGAAGCCCATGGCCTTGCCGCCGCCCGATTGCATCTGGCGCATGAAGAAAATCCACACCCCGATCAGCAGCAGCATGGGAAACCAGGAAATCAGAATCTGGAACAGCGAGGGCGTGCCGTCTTCATTGGGAATGGCCTTGATCACCACGCCGCGCTTGTTGAGGCGTTCGACCAAATTGGGGTCATCGGGCGCATAGGTTTTGAAAGAACGGCCGTCGCCATACACGCCGGTAATATTGTGGCCCTGGATTGTGACCTCGCGCACCTGTCCGTTCTGGACTTCCGCCAGGAACGCCGAGAAGGGAATGCCGACCTGACCCGAGCGATCGGATGGTTGCTGGAACAAATTGAACAGCGCCACCAGCAACAGGCCGATGATCACCCAAAGCGCCAGGTTCTTACCCAAATTATTCACGGATTTCGTTCCTCACTGTCTGCCGGACGTGAATCTTGCCGCCGCTTGATCCGGCCATTATCGCCTGAATTTCGGCGCACCCGCCGGATGCCCGCTTCAAACGTCAATCTACATACTAAACTAGATAATGCGGCGATTAATTTAAACAACTGAAAACGCCGCCGAAGCGAGCGCATTTCCGGGAAAAAAGCCCAAATAAAGCGAATTTGACAGGTCGCGCCCGGCGCCGTCTCGCCAATAGCCGAGATGGGGCGCGGCCAGTAGCCCGTCCCGATCGCAAAAAGCGGGCAAAGATGGCCGCGCAAGAGGCGGAATGGCTGTTTTACGGAATTCCGGACGGATCGCCGTCAGCCCGGCCCAACCGTCGCGGCTTAGCGCCGAAATTGTAATTCGTCGTTTGACTTGTAGTTTAGGTTTCATTCTAATGCGGAAACGCCCATCCCAGACGGTCTCGACGCCAGGTATCAAGTCCAGTTCAGGGGCCACGGCCCCTGGTTCACGGGCGACCAGAATGCCGTCGCGCCGGCGCGCGATCACGCACCCGGCCAGGGTGCGCGGTCGGCGCAGCCCGTCATCCCGCAAGTCTCGATACAGACGTTCGAGCCGTTCGCGGCGCGGCCCATATTGCCGCGCGCCGACGCAGGTCACAATCCGCGCTATCGTCCTGAGCCCGACATCTTCGGACGCGGACGCGATCAACCCGAGATCGAACCGGCAATAGCCGGCCGGGTAAGCGGATACGGCCCGGCCCAGTAGCCGGGCGGTTTCCCCGTCAAGCACCGTGCGCGCTTGACCCAGCTTGCGCGCCGTCATGGACAACCGATCAACCCCCGGCCCGCCCGTGTCCGGCGCCGCCAGGTCGGCCCGGACCCGGACCCGCGCGAATGCGTCATTGAGGTTCGAGGGATCCTCGACCCATTCTTGGCCGCGCTCTTCCAGCACCGCGCGCAGCCGCGCCCGCGGAATTTGAAGGCAGGGGCGGACCAGGCGCAGCCATGGCGTTTCCGACACGCCCGGCATGCAGGCCAGACCGTCCGGCCCGCTGCCGCGCGCAAGACGCAGCATGAAGGTTTCCGCCTGGTCTTCCCGCTGGTGCCCGAGCAGCAAATGAAGCACGCCGTGGCCGCGGCACCAGCGCGATAGGAGATCGTACCGCGCGCGCCGCGCCGCCGCCTGTATCCCGGTATCGGGCTTCGTGCCGGTCCAGCGCAGTACGCGATGGTGGATATGACGGTCCTTGAGCCAGCCGGCGACCCTGCCGGCTTCGGCGCGCGACCCGGCCCGCAAGCCGTGATCCACTGTCAGGGCCGTCACCGACCCGCCTTGCGCCATGGCCCAATCGGCGGCCAGCAGGGCAAGCGCCAGGCTGTCGGGCCCGCCGGATACGGCGACGGCAAGGCGGGGCGTGGGCTCGAACGGTCCGCAGCGGCGCATCAATTGGTGAAATTCGTCGCCGGTAACGGCGCCGGTTTGAGACCTTAGCGGCATTTCAGCCGGCGCTGTTCGCGGCCGACGCGGCTTTTCAGGGTGCGGCTAGCCTTGGGAAAATAGGACAGCAGGCTGGCATAGGCGGTACACGCCTTTTTGTTCCGCTTGAGTTGCCCCAGTGACATGCCGAGTTTCAGCAGATTCTCCGGAGCCTTACCGCCCTTGGGGAACTTCTGGTAACCCTCGGCGAAGATATGAACCGCCTTCTGAAAATTCCGGCGCACGTAAAAAGTCTCGCCGAGCCAGTAATAGGCATTGCTGGCCAGCCGGTGCTTCGGATGTTTGTCGATAAATGCCCGCAATGCTGTTTCCGCTTTTTCGATATTTTGATCGGCCAGCAGCAGCGACGTGGCGTATTCGTATTGTTCCTTGGGCGTGCCATTCGGCAGAGTGGGCGGCGGGGCGGCGGCCAAATCGCGCGGTGAGATGGTTCCAAGATTTCGCGGCGGCGCGTCGGGCGCGCCCGGGGATGGGTTCGTATCCGGCAGCGGCGGCGCGGGCGCACCATCGGGACCGGTAGGGCTTGCCCCGACGCCCTGGCGCTGTTCGAGAGCGGTCAGGCGCGAATCCACGTCCGACACCAGTTTTTTCAGCCTCGCATTGAATTGGCCGACCGCATGTTCGAGTTCTTCCGCCTTGCCGGTCATGCGGCGAAGTTCGTTTTCGAGCTGCGACAGGCGCACTTCGATGCGCGCGGTCACGCGGCGGTCGATCCCGCCGGCCGACCCCCGGCCGGGCGCGCCTGAGACCGGCGGCGGCGGACGCCTGCCCTTATAAACGGTTTGCTGCAGCGTGGAGAGTTCGCCCTGCATCCGTTCGATCTTGTTGATCAATTCCCGGAACTCTGAATTCTGCGCCTGCGCCGGCGCCGCGAAACCCGCCAACAGCAAGGCCGCCGCAATGCCGATCATATTTCTGGGTTGCATCATACGGGCCATCCTTCGCCCCGCCCGTTTTGTTATCAGGGAAAGCGGCGAGGGCGCCGCCTTTGGGGGGCGTCATGGTCGGGTTTATGCCGAATTATCGGCGAAATTAAGGCGCGACCGTGGATTGTTCGATGCCAAATCGCGGCCGACCAGCTAATTGGATAGGGCCCCGACCTGGGTGACCCCGCGCCGGTTGTTCGCCCACGCCGCGTCCGAGGATTGCGGGTCGACGGGTCGTTCCTTGCCATAGCTGATGGTGTTGATGCGGCTTGGTTCAACGCCCAGCGCCACCAGATAATTTTTCACCGCCGTGGCCCGTCTTTCACCAAGCGCCAAGTTGTATTCCCTTGTGCCCCGTTCATCGGTATGGCCGGAAATGGTAATCGAGCCGTTCGGATAGCGCTTGAGCCACGCGGACTGATTTTCCAGCGTATCTCGGGCCTCGGCCGACAAATCGTAACGGTCGAAACCAAAAAATACGCGATCGCCGACATTCTGGGTGAGGTCTTCGGGACTGCCCGGCTGGACGCCGCCCGGAAGAGGCTGAGACGATACCGTGCTGGGCGCGGGCGCGGCGGGACTAGCGGGGGCCGGCGTCGCCGCCCCGGTTCCGGATGCCGATCCGCTTTCGTCGGGCGTCGTTTCGCACGCCGCCAATACGAAGCCCACCAGAACGAGCGTTGCAAACTGGAAACGCATGTGATTAATCCCCCAACTTAGTCCATGAAATTCTTTATCGTTGTCGCGCCGCCGGAGTCAATATTGAACCGCGGAGCTCCATTTACAACCCATATGACGGGCAAACCGGCGCGGATGCCGATATTGCCGTTCCCAACCTCGCCTATCATAACGCCGCCGATCACATAAGCCTAACGTTTCAGAGGCGACCACGCCGGGTCCGATGCATCCCGCGGCGTGCCGATCAGGCGTTCATTGTACCCGGTCAGATCGATCGAATATAATCTCGGCACGCCGCCCGACTGCGCGCCGGTGCGCCGCGATTGCCGGAAAAACATCAAAACCCGTCCATTGGGCGCCCAGGTCGGTCCTTCGACCAGGAAACCGGTCGCCAACATGCGTTCGCCGGCGCCGTCGGGCCGCATCACGCCAATGCCGAATTCTCCGGACATGATCTTCGTGAAGGCGATCAGATCGCCGCGCGGCGACCACACGGGCGTTGCATAGCGTCCCGACCCGAAGCTGATCCGCTTGGCCTTGCCGCCGGAAAAATTCATCACATAAAGCTGTTGCGATCCGCCGCGGTCCGAATTGAACACCATGCGCCTGCCGTCCGGGGCCAAGGACGGCGAGGTATCGATGGCCGGGTTCCGGGTCAGGCGCCGCACGCGGCGGGTGCGCAAATCCATGCTATAGATTTCCGAATTGCCTTCCTGGGCCATGCTCATCACCACCTTGTTGCCGTCCGGTGAAAAGCGCGGTGAAAATGTCATGCCGGGAAAATCGCCCAACACTTCCTGCTGTCCCGTGTCGATATTGAAAAGATAGACTCTCGGCCGGCCGGCGACATAAGACAGATAGGAGATTTCCTGCGCCGTGGGCGAAAAGCGCGGCGTCAGCACCAGCGCCTTTCCATCGGTCAGAAAGCGATGATTGGCGCCGTCCTGATCCATGATCGCAAGCCGCTTTATGCGCCGCCGGGCCGGGCCGGATTCGGAGACATAAACCACCCTTGTATCGAAATAGCCGTCCTCGCCCGTGATGCGCTTGTATATGGCGTCCGCGATCCGGTGCGCGATCTGACGCCAGTTGCCGGGCGTCGTGGTCAGCCGCAACCCGACAAGCTGCTGCTGTCCGAACACATCCCAGAGCCGGAACGTGACCTGAAGATCGCCTTTTTGAATGACCTCCGCGCCGCCGACCACCAGGGCCTGCGCGTTGATCAAACGCCAATTGGCGAATTTCGGCTGCACCCGCAACGAGACATCCTCGGAAATATAGGCGTTCCGCTCGATGGCGCGAAACAGGCCGGACCGAGTCAAATCGGCGGAAACAACGTTGGCAATATCGCGGCCCAGATTACCGCCCACGACTGCGCTGAAATTCGAAAAGAACGGGATTGCGATCGGCATGGGTTCGACATTGCCGCGCGTGATATCGACCTTGAGCTGAGCCTCGGCATGAGTTGTCCAGACAAGACCAACCGCGAATATTGCCGCCGCGGCCGCAACCATGCAGCTCCATGAGCCGATCCGCGCTCCATGGCGGACGATATTGATATTCATCAACGAAGCAACTCCCTGGGGTCAAAGTTGAAAGAAATTTCGCGCCATGCCGCATATTTTTTGACCGGCAGGCGAAGCGGCGTACAGCGCGGGTTGCGCAAGGCCCGAAGCGCGCTCTCGGCAACCGCGCGGAAGGCGACATCACGTGACATGCGGGCCTGGTCCTCGACCTTTGGCGGCCCCGACAACGTGCCGTCGGGATGCAGGAATATGCGCACCCCGACCCGGATCGTGTGCGCGTCCTTGGCCCCAGCCGGAAGGCTCCAGCACGGCGTTACCTGGCGCATGACAAGTTGCGCCAGGGCCCGGGCCTCGCGCCGACGATCGATAGGCGAAATACTGGATTGCTTGCGTGACGGCGGCGGGGCGACCGAAGCCAGCATGTTCTTCAACTTGTCTGTCTTGGGTTTCTTGCGGACCACATCCTTCTTGGGCTGTTTCTGGATGTCGCGCAACAGTGATTTGAGCGGGTCGGCCCGCTTGGGCGGCTTGGGCTTGCGCCGCGGCTTTGGCGCAAGCTTGGCCAGCTTGGGTTTTTTCGGCACAATTTTTTTCGGCTTGGGTTTCGGCTTCGGCTTTGGTTTGCCGACCGGAACCGGTTCCGCCTTCGGCGGCGTGACTTCGGGCGGCAGTGGCGGCGGTGGAGGCGGTTTTAGTTTCGCCTTTGGTTTGGGTTTGGGTTTCGGCTGTGGTTTCGGTTTGGATTTTTTCGCTACCGGCTGATCGGCCAGGGTCACCACCTCGACATATACCGGCTGATTGGGCGCGGGATCCGAATCGAACAAGGCGGGCAGGCCAAAGTAGGCCAGCGCTACAACAACCACGTGAAGCGACCCGGATATGTAAGCAGCGTTGCGCATCCATTACCTCGCGCCGTGCTTTCCGGTTTTCTTCCCGGCCGACCTCCGGTCGGGCATTTCTGTAATCAAAGCGACCCGTCTGAACCCCGCCCAGTGCACCGCGCCCATGACATCCATCACCTGGCCATAGGCGATCTGCTTGTCGCCGCGCACGAAAATCCGGGTTTCCTGCTTGTTGGAGGTTATCGCCCGGAGCCGCGCCGCGAGGGCCCCAAGGGCAATTTCGGTATCCTGGATGAACAGCTTGCCCTTGGCGTTGACGGAAATCACCAACGGTTCATCCTGGCCGACGACGCGCGACGCCTTGGTCTTGGGCAAATCAACCGGTACGCCCACGGTCAAAAGCGGCGCGGTGATCATGAACACCACCAGCAGCACCAGCATCACATCGACCATCGGCGTGACATTGATTTCCGACATCGGCTGATAGGCGCCGAACCGTTTCGCCCGATAACCCGCGCCGCCCGATGATCTGCCGCCAACCATGGCCATGTTCAGCTCCTTCTGGCTTCGGCCTGCCGGGACAGGATGGCGCTGAATTCGCCGGAGAACGCCTCGAGCCGGCCCGCATCGCGCCCGATATCGTTGGACAGCTTGTTATAGGCGATCACTGCCGGGATCGCCGCCACCAGTCCGAGCGCGGTGGCGAACAGGGCCTCGGCAATGCCCGGTGCGACCACGGCAAGCGATGTGTTCTTGGTCAAGGCGATCGCCTGGAAGCTGTTCATGATGCCCCAGACCGTGCCGAACA
>JAYZAW010000179.1:0-9024 GCA_036339495.1 Pseudomonadota bacterium
GGGGTCGAAAAGCAGGCGGGTTTCAAAATCTTCCCTCGAACCGAATGAGATGAAACCGGGCACTGGGTAACAAGTTTCGGATTGCCATGGGAAAATGTCCGCTAAGTGCCGATATTGTTGATAAAGTCGGTCACTTTCAGACATTCTGAGGGCTAAGCTCCATCCGATCCGGATATGAGATAAGCTTTTGTATTTATGACTTCCAAGAAATAGCTGGTCGAAATAGGGCAGAAAGTTCCCTAACGGCGTTCGATCATCATTTTCTTGATCTCGCCGATCGCCTTGCCCGGGTTGAGGTCCTTGGGGCAGGTGTTGGTGCAGTTCATGATGGTGTGGCAGCGATAGAGCCGGAACGGGTCTTCCAGCGCGTCGAGCCGTTCGCCGGTATCTTCGTCGCGCGAATCGGCCAGCCAGCGGTATGATTGCAGCAGGGTAGCCGGGCCGAGATAGCGTTCGCCGTTCCACCAATAGCTCGGGCAGCTTGTCGAACAGCAGAAACACAGCACGCATTCCCACAGCCCGTCAAGCTTGGCGCGGTCTTCCGGCGATTGCAGCCGTTCCTTGTCGGGCGGCGGCGGGGAATCCGATTTGAGCCAGGGCTGGGACGCGGTGTATTGGGCGTAGGCGGTCGTCAGGTCGGGCACCAGATCCTTGACCACCGGCAAATGGGGCAGCGGATTGATCTTCACATCGCCCTTCACCTCGTCGATAAAGCAGATGCAGGCCAGGGTGTTGGTGCCGTCGATATTCATGGCGCAGCTGCCGCAGACCCCCTCGCGGCACGAGCGCCGGAAGGTCAGGGTCGAATCGATTTCATCCTTGATCTTGATCAGCGCGTCCAGAACCATCGGGCCGCAATCGTCGAGGTCGACCTCATAGGTATCGGTGCGCGGGTTTTCGCCGGAATCCTGATCCCAGCGATAGACTCGGAACTTGCGCATATTCTTGCCGCCGGAAACCGCCGCATGGATTTTGCCCTTGCGGATTTTCGAATTGGCGGGAAGCATGAATTCAGCCATCGAGAGTCCTTAATTCTTGGGGAACCGGTTCCCCGGTGGTCGCCTTAGTAAACCCGTTCCTTGGGCGGAACCGCTTCGACATCGTCGGTCAGCGTATTGCCGTGGACCGGCCGGTAATCGAAGCGGGATTTGCCGTTTTCGTCGATCCAGGCCAAAGTGTGTTTCATCCAGTTGATGTCGTCGCGGTCGGGGAAATCCTCGCGCGCGTGGCCGCCGCGGCTTTCCTCGCGGTTCAGCGCGCCGTCGAGGCTGACCACGGCCTGCAGCATCATGTTGTCGAGCTCGAGCGCTTCCATCAGATCGGAATTCCATACCATGGACCGGTCCGCCACGCCCATATCGTCCATCTTGTCCCACAAGGCGGTTAATTTCTTCTGACCCTCGGCCAGCACTTCCCTGGTCCGGAACACGGCGCAATGGGCCTGCATGGTGGCCTGCAATTCGCCGCGCAGGGACGCAACCGACGTTCCGCCCTTGGCGTGCCGCCGCGCGTCGAGCCGGGCGATGGAGTCCTCGCCGGCGCCCTTGGGCAGTTCGGGCTGGTTCGATTCGGGGTCGATCATCTCGACGCAGCGGTCGGCGGCGGCACGGCCGAACACCACGATATCGAGCAGCGAGTTGGAGCCCAGCCGGTTGGCGCCGTGCACCGAAACGCAGGCCGCCTCGCCGATCGCCATCAGCCCGGGAATGGTCGCGTCGTCGTCGTCGTCGCGCGGCAGGATGGCCTCGCCGTGAATATTGGTCGGCACGCCGCCCATGTTGTAATGCACCGTCGGCAGCACCGGGATCGGTTCCTTGGTGACATCGACGCCGGCAAAGATGCGCGCCGTTTCGGCAATGCCCGGCAGCCGTTCATTGATGATATCGGGCGACAGATGCTCGATATGCAGATGCACGTAATCCTTGTTGGGGCCGACGCCGCGCCCTTCGTTCATCTCGATGGTCATGGACCGGCTGACCACGTCGCGCGACGCCAGGTCCTTCACATGGGGCGCATAGCGCTCCATGAATTTGTCGCCTTCCGAATTGGTCAGATAGCCGCCCTCGCCGCGCACGCCTTCCGTGATCAGACACCCGGAGCCGTAGATGCCGGTCGGGTGGAACTGAATGAATTCCATGTCCTGCATGGGCAGGCCGGCGCGCAGCACCATGCCGTTGCCGTCGCCGGTCTGGGTGTGGGCCCCGGTGCAGGAGAAATAGGCGCGGCCGTAACCGCCGGTCGCCAGCACCACCATGCGCGCGCGGAACCGGTGCAGGGTTCCGTCATCAAGATTCCAGGCCATGATGCCGCGGCACACGCCGTCATCATCCATGATCAGATCGGTGGCGAAATACTCGATGAAAAATTCCGCCTCGTGCTTCAGGGATTGCTGATAGAGCGTATGCAGGATGGCGTGACCGGTGCGGTCGGCGGCGGCCGCCGTGCGCTGGGCCGGCGGGCCTTCGCCATATTCGGTGGTCATGCCGCCGAACGGGCGCTGGTAGATCTTGCCTTCCGGCGTGCGCGAAAACGGCACTCCGTAATGTTCCAGCTCGATCACGGCGGGGATCGCCTCGCGGCACATATATTCGATGGCGTCCTGATCGCCGAGCCAGTCGGCGCCCTTGACGGTGTCGTAGAAATGCCAGCGCCAGTCATCCTCGCTCATATTACCGAGCGCGGCGGAAATACCGCCCTGGGCCGCGACGGTGTGGCTTCGGGTCGGGAACACCTTGGTGATGCAGGCGGTTTTCAGCCCCTTGACCGCCATGCCGAAGGTCGCGCGCAACCCGGCGCCGCCGGCGCCGACCACGATGACGTCATAGGTGTGGTCGATGATCTTATAGGCCTCGGTCATCGCGGGTCAGCCTCCGAAGGCGATCTTGAGGACGGAAAAGACGCCCGCGACGGCGAGCGCGACGGCGGCCAGCTTGACCGCCATGATGCTTGTAATCTTGAGCCATTCGGTGTGGACGTAATCCTCGATCACCACCTGAAGCCCGAGCTGGGCATGGTGGAACCCGGCCGCGATCAACAGGATCATCAGAATTGCCGACACCGGATTGGACAGCCATTCCTTGGCGGCCGCATGGTCCATGCCCGCGCTGGCCGCCAGCGCCGCGGCGAACCACAGCAGCAGCGGCAGCAGGGCGACCGCGGTAATGCGCTGCGCCCACCAGTGGGCCACGCCGTCCTTCGCCGAACCGAGGCCGCGCACCCGGCCCAATGGCGTTCGCAAGCTCATCAAAACGCCCCCATGGAAGAATAGCCCCAGATCCAGGCGATCAATGTCAGCGCGCCGGAGCCGAGCACGACCAGAATTCCCGACAGGTTGAGTGTGGTCATCTCAAACCCGATGCCGACATCCCAGAACAGATGCCGGACGCCGTTGCACAAATGATAGAACAGACAGAATGTCCAGCCCAGCAACACCAGCCGCCCGAACCAGGAACCGTGGAAGTCCTGATATTTGGCGAACGATTCAGGCCCCGACGCCGCCGCCACAAGCCAACCCACCAGCAGCAGCGCGCCGACGGCCAGCCAAACCCCCGTCATGCGGTGACAGATCGACAGGAGAGAGGTCAGTTGAGGCTTGTATATTTGAAGATGGGGTGAAAGCGGACGGTTGGGTGCTGCCATAAAGATCGCCTCGAACCCTGAATGCGATAAAGAATTAACCCGCCGACCCGTGTTCCAAATCAGGCGCGGAAGGTGTATTTGTTTAGACTGGCGCGGGCTGCAAGTCAATTGGGCCACCGAGTTTCCGGCAAATCGGTTGGACATAAATTTGATGGAAACGCAGGGTCCCAACGGTTTCCAATTTATGAATTGTGTATCATGCTGTGGAAAAATTGTGGGCGGAATAAGGATTTCTTGATTTCTGTACACACTTAAATGTTCGATTTCTTCCATTCGCAATTGCAGCCGGTCCGGGATTCAGTCCATGCTCCGGCCACGCGAGAGCGCCGGTAACATCAAAGCCAGCAGGGCGTGTCCCTGCCTTTAGAGGCGGATATATCAAGCCGGCGGCGATGGCGCTCTTGCGCCCATTTTTTTATTGAGATTCCTCTTCTAGCGCGGCGATCCGGTCAGCCAGGGCCAACACTTGGCCGGCCTCTTCAACATGCAACCCTTCGATCAGTTTGCCGTCGACCAGGGTTACGCCCTTGCCGTCGGCGGCGGATGCGGTCCAGGCTTCGGTGATGCGCCGGGCCCACGTTATTTCATCTTCGGACGGGCCGAAAACATTGTTTGCCACCGCTATGGTCTTGGGGTGCAGTAGGGTCTTGCCGTCGAATCCGAACGCCTTGCCTTGCCGGCATGCGCGCTCGAAACCTTCATCGTCGGACAGATCGAAATGGGGCGCATCGAGCAGACCCAACCCGAAAGCACGGGCCGCCAGAATGCAAAGCCCGATGCTGGTCACCAAAGGCAGCCGGTCGGGCGCATGCAAATTGGCGTGCAATTCCTTGGACAGATCGGCGGTGCCGAGCGTGAACACACGCAGCCGGGCGCTAGCCTGGGCCGTATCGCGCGCATTGAGAATGCCAAGCGGCGTTTCCAGCATGCACCAGATGCCGAAATCGGCCGGCGCGCCGGCATCGTCCAACAGGTGATCGACGCGGCGCACCGTATCGGGGCCGTCGACCTTGGGGATCAGCACGCCGTCGGCGCCGGAGCGCGCGGCGGCGGCGATATCGGTCTCGAACCATTCCGTGCCCAATCCGTTGACTCGGATAATTTTTTCCCGCCCGCCATAACCGCCCCGCGCCAACGCGGCGAGGATATTATCCAGCGCTTCGGCCTTGTTTTCGGGCAGCACGCCGTCCTCGACATCCATGATCAGGCAATCGGCAGTTACGGTCCGGCCCTTTTCCAGGGCGCGCGGGTTGGCGCCGGGCATATAGAGCGCGCTGCGGCGCGGCCGGTTTATAGAGGCTGCTTGATCGGACATGTCACATGCTCCCGGTTAGTCGCGTTCGACGCACATGGCGATGCCCATGCCGCCGCCGATGCATAATGTCGCCAGGCCCTTTTTCGCGTCGCGCTTCCGCATTTCATAGAGCAGCGTCACCAGGACCCGCGCGCCCGACGCGCCGATCGGATGGCCGATCTCGATCGCGCCGCCATTGACATTGAGCTTGTCCGCGTCCCAACCGAGTTCCCTGCCGACCACGAGCGATTGCGCGGCGAAGGCTTCGTTGGCTTCGATCAGATCGAGGTCATCGACCGTCCAGCCGGCTTTTTCCAACGCCGCCTGGCTGGCCGGGATCGGTCCGGTGCCCATGATCGCCGGATCGACGCCGGCCTGGGCCCAGCTTTTGATGCGCGCCAAGGGCGCAATGCCGCGCGCCTCGGCCTCTTCCCCGGTCATCAGCACCAGCGCGGCTGCGCCGTCATTGATGCCCGATGCGTTGCCAACGGTCACCGTTCCGTCCCGGTCGAAGGCCGGACGAAGCTTGCCCAAACCCTCGGCCGTGGTTCCGTGAGTCGGATGTTCGTCTTCCGACACCGTGACGTCGCCCTTGCGCGTGGCGTAGGTGACGGGAACGATTTCGTCCTTGAAGCGCCCGGCCTTCTGGGCCGCTTCGGCCTTGTGTTGCGACCAGACGGCGAAGGAATCCTGTTCCTCGCGGGTGATCTGCCACTGCTCGGCGACGTTTTCGGCGGTATTGCCCATGTGGTAGCCGTTGAAAGCGTCCCATAGCCCGTCCTTGATCATGGTATCGACCATTTCGGCGTTGCCCAGCTTTTTGCCGCCGCGCATGTGAATGCAGTGCGGCGACTGGCTCATGCTTTCCTGCCCGCCGGCGACCACGATACCCAAATCCCCGACGGTGATCGCCTGTAAGCCCATGGCGACGGCCTTAAGACCGAACCCGCAGAGCTGGTTGACGCCATAGGCCGGCGCCTCCACCGGTATGCCGGCCGCGATCGATGCCTGACGCGCCGGGTTCTGCCCGGTTCCCGCGGTAAGAATTTGTCCCATGATAACCTCGGAGACATCCTCGGCCGCGACGCCGGCCCGATTCAGCGCCTCCTCAATGGCGGCTTTGCCCAGGTCGGAAGCGCTCACACTTGCAAGTCCGCCGTTGAAAGCGCCGACGGGCGTGCGGGCCGCGCCGGCGATAATGATCTCGGTGATGGGAATTCTCCTGAAACATTGATCTTCCGATATCGCTGTATATAGGGGGCAAAAATCACGCGCAAGAGATCGCGGGTTAAATTTATTTGCGTTGCAACATATCTTGATGCGATGCAGCAAATCATGCGAAAGTCCGGCTTCCGGGATCGGCGGGAGATCGATCCGCAGCGGAGAAGCGCAGCATGAGCGACGAACCCAATAATCAGGACCCCACGAAAAACACCGCGTCCGAAGATGGGCCGGCAGGCGGGGCGGCGGACGATTCATCGTCGATTGTCATCAAGAAATACGCCAACCGGCGGCTCTACAACACCCACTCCAGCAGCTATGTCACGCTGGAACATTTGGCCCAGATGGTCAAGGACGGGCAGGACTTCACCGTTCACGACGCCAAGACAAATGAGGATATTACCCGATCGGTGCTGACCCAGATTATCGTGGAAGAAGAAGCCAAGGGACAGAACCTGCTGCCGATCAGCTTTTTACGCCAGCTTATCGCGCTCTACGGCGACAATCTTCAAGGCATCGTGCCGCAATATCTCGACGTCATGATGCAATCCTTCGCCGACAATCAGGACCAGATCCGCAATTATCTCAACGGGACGCTGGGCGGGTTCAATCCGTTTCAGCAGATGGAAGAGTTCAGCCGCGGCAACATGAAGATGTTCGAACAGGCAATGGACATGTTTACGCCGCCGGCCCCGGCAAGTGCCCACAATCGGACGGAAGACCCGCTGCCGCCCGGCGATCCGGTACCCGACCCCGAACCCGAAGCCACGGACGGGGAAAGCGCTGCCTTCGACGAATTGAAATCGCAGCTGCAAAACATGCAGCGCCAGCTAGACGCCTTGGCGCGCAAGGACGGCAAGTAAGTCGTCTTCAGCTTTAGGAAGAGACAGTCCTGGCGCCTGGGATAATGGCGATGGAACCGGATTGTATCGGTGCACTTTCCGGCCACACAACATTCAGTTCCGGTTTGCCGAAGGCAAAACCTTGCGGATAATCAATTCCTTCGTTTGCCAGAATCTCCGCTTCTTCGTATGTTTCGACGCCTTCCGCGACCGTGTCGAGATCGAAGTTACGGGCGAGGTCAATCAGCGTGCGGACGAAAACCAGATTGTCCGGGTTGTCGGCGATGTTGTGGATGAAGGACCCATCGATTTTGACCATATTTACCGCAAGCTGCTTGAGATGGCGGAACGAGGTATAGCCGGCGCCGAAATCGTCGAGCGTGACCTTGCAGCCAAGATCGCGCAGCGTGGCGACAAACCGCGCGCACGCATCGACGTCCTCAAGTCCCGCGGTCTCGGTGATCTCAACCATCAGCCGGCTGGCGACAGCCTCGTTGTCACGCAAAAGGGACACCGCGCCGCGCATCCAGGACCGGTCCGTGGTGGTCAATCCCGAAACATCCAACGCCATTCGTGCCGCCGGATTTTCCGATAATTCCTTGATTCCCGCTTCCAGCACCATGCGGTCGATCGGGCGAATCATGCCGAGATCCTCGACCGCGGGCATGAAACGCGCCAACGCCGTGATCGTTCCATCGACTTCCACCATGCGCAGCAGGCATTCGTAATGGCTCACCTCATGACTATTGGCGTCGACCACCGGCTGATAGGCGAAGCGCAGCCGGTTTTCGCGTATGGCGCGCTGCACCCGCTCGGCGACAACCATGGAGTCCCGATTATTTTTCTGCTGCAGTTCGGTGCAGTCGTATATGGCGAAACAATCCCGGCCGAGCTGTTTGGCGTCGCGCAGCGCGATATCGGCCTTGGTCATGGCATCGGCCGCGGTTCGGACTTTCATCGGGAAATTTACCGCGCCGACGGAAACCGTTACATGAATCGGGCCGGACGGAGTTTCCACGATCGTGTTGCGGCAGTTTCGAGAATTTTTTCCGAGGCGATCCGGAGTTCCGTTTCCGGGCAATTGACGAGTATGGCGCCAAATTTATCGCCGCCGATCCGGCCGACCACGTCGCTTGCGCGCAGACAACGGTCCAACCGGTCGCCGATCGCCAGGATGACGGAATCCGCGACTTCATGGCCGAAAGCCTGATTGACCAGGGTCATTTTGTCGATGCCGATGGCAAGCAGGGCGCCTTCGACATTATAGCGTTGGCTGTACCGCAAGGCGTGATCGATGGATTCGCGCAGCCGGTTCCTGTTGTACTGACCGGTCAGGGCGTCGTAATTGGCGAGAAAGTCGAGCCGGCCGGTGTTTTTCTTCCGGTCGGTCAGCGGCCGCAACACGCCGCGCAGCGCAAGCAATTTTCCAGTCGCGGATACTTCGGCCGACTCCTGGTCTTGGAACCAGCTATGTTCGCCGCCGGCGCACCTCACACGGTATTCGAGTTCATAGCTTTCCGAACCGCGATAGATCAATGACGGGGTCTGTTGGCGAAAGGCCACGTCTTCGGGACAGATCAGGGATTTGAACCGGTCGCCCGTGGCGATCGCGTCTGGCGATGAAAGACCAAAGGCGTCCAGCGCGCCGTCGAACCAGGTAATGGCGTCGCTCGCCATGTCCCATTCATAGGCCACGCTTCCGGATGCGGCGAGAATGCCGCTGAGCCGTTCGAATTGCGAAGATGTGTCCGTCATCTACGTGCATCCTGCATTACGGGTGACCCTCTATCTGAAGGCCTGTCCGGGACCGCCTTGTGTCACCGGGTTCGAAACAGCGAGAATAGGGAAATGGCCTTTAGAAATCCTTAAATCCGGGATTTTTCGTAAAATTTGTAGGATTTGGACAATAAAACTAAGACAAAATAAGTAATTATTCATTCTTATTTAGGTTAAAATTTATAGTTTAGAATTATTTCCTAAAGTCATCTACAATTTTTCTATATTTTATTAACTTTAACGAATGTTTAA
>JAYZAW010000180.1:0-5442 GCA_036339495.1 Pseudomonadota bacterium
GGTGATGGTAACGCCCGGCGCTCCCACCCGGCGCGATGAATTCCATGTCGGCCCAAAAGGCTGGTTGCCATCGACGGCGTCGCGTCTCCGCAATCGCTTGCGGAGCTGCACGGGCTGGGCGCGGTGGCTCTCTAGAGGAAGCTGAGACCCAGCGGCGCTATCGAATGATCCTGAGTGCGCGCGACGGCCTGATCATCTCGCTTCTTGCCGAGTCCAATAATTCATATGGTTATCGGGTCGAACGCCACATCTGCATCGATACCACCGCCGCCGGCGGAAATGCGTCCTGGCGGGCGTCGACGAAAATAACGTCTAACGGTCTTGCTGCTTGATTTGGAGAAATGTATCGTGTCCGATAAAGTTTAAGGGAGAGCGTAAATTTTGCCGGAAGGTGGCGCGAATATTCTGCGTCTCAGCAACATCGCCAAAAACTTCGGCGAATTGCGCGCGATAGCGGATTTGGACCTCGACATCAAGGAGGGTGAGGTTTTCACCCTGCTGGGCCCGAGCGGCTGTGGCAAGAGCACGACTCTACGCATGATCGCGGGGCTGGAACACCCCAACGCGGGAACCATTACGCTGAAGGGCGAGAAAATCGTCGATGCGGCGGCCGGCAGGTTCGCCACGCCGGAATCCCGCAATATGGGGATGGTGTTCCAATCCTATGCGGTGTGGCCCCACATGAAAGTATTCGACAATGTCGCCTTTCCGCTGCGCATTCGCCGCACCAGCCGCGGCGATATCCGGAGCCGGGTGATGGAAGTTCTCGAACTTGTCGATCTGACCGATTGGGCCGAGAGCTATCCGTGGCAGCTTTCCGGCGGCATGCAGCAGCGCGTCGCGCTGGCCCGCGCGGTGGTTTATTCCCCCGACGTTCTGTTGCTCGATGAACCGCTCAGCAATCTCGACGCCAAGCTGCGCGAACAGATGCGCAGCGAGCTCAAGGATCTGCAGCGCAAGCTCGGCACGTGTTTTGTGTTCGTGACCCACGATCAGGCCGAAGCGATGGTTCTGTCGACCCGGATCGCGGTCTTGAACGAGGGCCGGCTGGAACAGATCGGGACACCTATCGAGGTATATGAATCGCCCGCGACGCCCTTCGTGCGGGATTTTCTCGGCCAGTCGGTTTTATTCACCGGAACGATCCGCAATGGGCAGGGCGGGCTCTGGATCGATCTGGAATTGGGCGCGCGCGTCCCGCTGCCCTGCGACGGCGACGGGCTTGCCGACGGCAACAAGGTGACCTTGGCGTGCCGGTCGGAAAGCGTTCTCCTTCAGCCGTCCGAATTCGCCGGGGAGCATGAAATCCGCGCGGTGATCCAGGACATGACCTATGTCGGCGACCGCATGGAATATTCGGTCCGCGCCGGCGACAAGCTGCTGTCGTTGCATTGTTACGATCAGCAGCGCCACGATCCCGGCGCGGAAGTCGCGATCAGCTTCGGCGGCAGAGGCATTACGGTGTGGCGCGATGGCGATTAGTTTACGGGCTCTGCGGTCCGGCGTGACGGGCAACGGTTTGTTCAACAAGCGGAATGTTCTGTCGCTGATCCTGATTTTGGCGCTGGGGTCGGTCACCGTGGTGCCGGTTTTATTCCTTGTCATTTCCAGCTTCAACGTCGCCGACCCGGGCCAGGCAACTACTTTCGGCTTGGGGAATTGGATCGAGGCGTTCGACGATTCGCGCATTCTGGATGCGATCTGGACCACCTTCAGCCTGGTTGCCGCCCGGCTGTCCATCGGCGTTCTGGCCGGAATTCTATTTGCCTGGTTGATTGCGCGGACCGACATGCCGGGCGGAACCACCTTCGAATTTCTGTTCTGGATCGCCTTCTTCTCTCCGGCCTTGCCCCTCACCTTGGGGTGGATATTGCTGCTCGATCCCGAAAACGGGGTGATCAACAGTTTGTTCGGATCCCATTTCGACATCTTCACCTTCTGGGGCATCGTCTGGGTGCATTTGACGGCGACCACGATCCCGGTGGCGGTGATCCTGTTCACGCCGGCGTTCCGGCAGATGAGCGCGGTGCTGGAGGATTCCGCCCGCATGTGCGGCGCGTCCGCCCTCGGCACGCTGCGCCGCATTACCGTGCCGCTTCTTATCCCGGCGATTTTGCCGGCGACCGCGATCATGCTGATCCGCAGCCTAGAAGCCTTCGAGATCGAACTGCTGTTGGGCTCACCGGTCGGAATTTTCGTTTACTCGACGCGGATTTACGATCTGATCGACGAAGTGCCGGCGGAATACGGCATGGCGACCGCACTTGGCACCTTGTTCCTGTTCGCGGTCTTCGTCATGGCGGCGCTTTATGCGCTCTGCGTACGGGGCCGGCGCTTTACCACCGTGACGGGGCAGGGCTATTCGACCGAGCGGATCAAGCTCGGCCGTTGGCGCTGGCCGGCATTCGCTCTTTGCACGATTTATCTGTCGGTCAGCTTCGGGCTCGGCATGGTATTTCTGTTCCTGAGCTCCTTCATGCGCCGTTTCGGGTTCTTCGACATCAAGGATCCGTTCACGCTCGAACATTGGCGGGTGCTTTTCGATGATCCGATCCTGCTGTCCTCGCTCTGGAACAGCCTGCTGCTGGGCGCGTGTACCGCCGTCGCCGGCGTGATCTTGTTTTCGCTGGTGGCCTACGTTGTGGTGCGCAGCCGGATCACGGGCAAGGGCGTGATCGATATCCTGGCCTGGCTGCCCTGGGCAATCCCCGGCGTCCTCATGGGGCTGGCCTTGGTCTGGCTCTATCTCGAGACGCCGCTGCGCGTGGTGTTTTACGGCACCATCGCGGGGCTTGTGGTCGCCATGTTGATCAAGGAACTACCGGTCGGAGTCCAGCTCCTCAAGGCGGGCTTCATCCGGCTCGGCGATGAATTGGAGGAAGCCGCGCGGGTCTGCGGCGCATCCTGGTCGATGACCTATGTGAAGGTGATCCTGCCGCTGGTCGCGCCGGTGCTGGCCACCGTGGCGGTGTTGTCGTTCCAGGCTGCGGTGCGCGATATCGCCAGCGTGGTGTTTCTCTATGACAATGACTCGCGGCCTTTGTCGATCCTGATGCTGGAATACAGTTTTTCCGGCGAGATGGAGCGCGGCGCGGCGGCCGGCATCCTGCTGGTGATCATGATCACGATCATGGCGGTGATCGCGCGCTGGCTCGGGCATCGCTCGGGAACATCGAGTTGAATGCCCATGGGCGGGGGATTGCATTACGAATCTACGAGTGCGACTATTCGATAACCGGAAAACAAGGGGAGGTTGATATGCGTAAGATGAGATTAACCGGCATTGCGGCCGTGGCAGTTGCGGCGATGATCGCCGTGCCGGCATCCGCCGATTTCAACAGCGATTGGAAAGCGCTGATTGCGGCGGCGCAAAAGGAAGGCAAGGTCGTGCTTGCCGCGGGTCCCGGCACCGGCATGCGCCGTACCATGCCGGAATTTTTCGAAAAGAAATTCGGCGTCAAGCTACAGGTCGTGGTCACGCCGTCGCGCCAGACCGCGCAACGCGCCATTCGCGAAGCCGCCGTCGGCGCCCAGACCATCGATGTGTTCAGCACGGGCCAGTCGACCCTGATCCGTGTGCTTTATCCTAAGGGATTGCTGGCGCCGATCAAACCGCTGCTGATCCACCCCGACGTGATCAACAACAAGGCCGCCTGGATGAAGGGCGAGCCCTGGTTCCTCGACGACAAGAAGGAATATATGTTCCGCGCCGTCGATCTGGTGATCCCCATGGCGTTCGTCAACACCAAGCATGTTGACCCGAATGGGTTCAACCACACCAACGATTTCCTCGATCCGAAATACAAGGGCAAGATCGTGGTCTACGATCCGACCCGTCCGGGTCCGGGATCTAACGCGATTTCGTACTATATGAAATTCCTCGGCGAAAAATATGTGATCGATCTGATCAAGGGGCAGAAGGCCAAGCTGACTCGCAGCCGCCGCCAACTGGTCGATTGGCTCGCCCAGGGCCGTTATCCGATCGCCTTTGCCGCGTCGATCAACGAAATCGCGCGGCTCCGTCGCGAGGGCTTCAAGATCGCCGCCGTCCAGCCCAAGAACGTCATTTCCTATGACGCGCCGGGCTCGGGCGTGATCACGCTGTTGAACAACGCGCCCCATCCCAAGGCGGCTCAGCTTTTCCTGAACTGGATTATGACCAAGGAAGGCATGAAAATGTATCAGGATCTTGAGGGAATGCCGGTCACCCGCGTCGATGTCGGGCGTGACGGGCTGATGGTGCCCGAAACCGTTCCGAAGCCGGGCGTGAAATATTTCGACACCGCGTCGTACGACTACGTGGTCGGCGAATCCGGCAAGCTGTTCGGCAAGCTCAAGCGCCTGCTGAAACGCTAGTCGTCAGGTAACACACTATCCCGAAGGGGGCGGGTTTCAAACCCGCCCCTTTTTCGTGGACCGGCCGGAAACCATTCGCGGTCATTGACGGTCGTCGCCTCTCACCTATAATCGGTCGCAAGGGACTGATGCAAAATCCGTCCAGGGAGCTCATCGATCAAATTTCAAATTCCTCCGACGATCTCCGGAGCTCCCAATCCATCCACTACGCCGTTGGTTGCCGTGGTCGCCTTTGAGACCGACGAGACGTCTTATGCCGGGATCGAGATAAATGACGGGGTCAGGTCGCGGACGGAGCGCTTCGATAAAGCGCCGGCGAAGCAACATTCATGCGTCGTCCTGGGGTTGAGGCCGGACACGACCCATACCCTGACCGCGCGCGCGCGGAATCCGGCGACCTTGCCGAAGCGCCGGACCGGCTCGAACTGACCACGCCGCCGCTGCCCGCGGACTTTCCGCCCTTAAAGGTCTTGAGCTGCCAACCCGACAAGCGCGAGCCCGGCTATATGATTTTCTCGGCGGGCTACGGCGCGATGAACCAGCTTCCGGAGAAGCCCGGCTATCTGGTGGCCATGGACCGGCATGGTGTGATCGTCTGGGTTCATCGCGAGATGGACCCGATCTTCGACGTCCGGCGGCTGCCAAACGGCAATCTGGCCTATGCCACCAACGATGCGCGCCTGATCGAGATCGATATGGTGGGCAACGTCCAGCACACCTGGTATCCGACCGGCAAATGCAAGGATGGGCTGGCCGGCGGCACGCCGCTCGAGACCGAGGCGATCCATCACGCTTTCTGCCCCATGGAATCGGGCAATATTCTGATGCTCAGCATCGAGCAGCTCGAATATGACGACTGGCCCGGCAGCGATAAGGACCCGGATGCGCCGCGCGCGCCGGCCAAGGTGATCGGCGACACCATCATCGGGTTCTAGGCGGACGGCGCGGTGGTCAATGAATGGCGGCTTTCCGAGATGCTGGACCCGGAACGCGTCTGTTACGGCTCGTTCGCGCCGTTCTGGGTCCGCAAGGGGTATAAGGATACCTATGACTGGTCGCACGCATACGGTCTGACCTACGATCCCA
>JAYZAW010000181.1:0-8655 GCA_036339495.1 Pseudomonadota bacterium
GACATGGGAAATTTCATAGGATTTCGCGCCCGGTTGGCTCAAATGAAAGGCGCAGCGTTGCCAGGTTCCCGCGCCTTGCGTGTTGCCCATGCCGCGCTGATCCCCCGCCACCCAGGGCGGCATCGCGACCTTGGATTTGGATTGTTCGACCGCGGCGCGCTGGCCCGCCGTTTGGGCGATTGTTTCCGATGCCGCCATGGCGAACATGCCGATCGTAACCAGCGGCAATACCATTGCCGCGCGCGAATTCAACATGATGATCCCCCATCCCGTGATTAGATTGGCGCGTCATGCGCGAACATCAGCTTACGGTCACGCCGGGAACCTGTCCAGCGCGGGGGCATTCTCAAAATATGCTAAAATTTTTGGTTTGCCGGTAGAAGCGTCCGTCAGCGCATGGAGCTGACGCTTCGGACCCTGTCTTCATAAATTCCATATTGACTGCCGACCAGCACCGATCCGTGCTGCCTGACATAGCTGGCGCGCTCAAAGGCATTCGACAAGCGGTTTTGGCGGCGTCGCGACGACGCGGACCTACGAAATGAACGGAACAGTGCCAGGACAATCACCGACGCAACAAGCGCGGCGAGCGCCATGGCGGCGATCTGTATGGGGCCGTATCCGTACATCGTTTGTCCTCTGAAATAAGTACGGGTTTAATTTTGTTCAACTTGGTTAAAATTCGGTAAACCACACCATAGAAAGACTGCGCGCCGACCGGGAAAATCAGGCTTTCCTAACGAGCCTGTTGCGCAGGATGCCGAGCCCTTCAATTTCAAGCTCCATCACATCCCCCGGCGACAAATAGCGTTCATGCTCCAGTCCGCAGCCGTCGCCGACGGTCCCCGATCCGATGAACTCGCCCGGATGGATGGTTTCCTCGCGCGACACCCAGGCAATGATGTCTTCAAATTTATGATACATATCGCGGGAATTACCGCGTGAGACTTCTTCACCATTGACCCTGGCGCACATATCCAAGCCATGGGGGTCGGTGATTTCATCGGCGGTCACCAGCCAGGGGCCGATGACGTTTCCGGTATCGAAATCCTTGCCCTTGGATGGGCCAAGCTGGCCGCGCATCTCATCCGACTGTGCGTCCCGCGCGCTGACATCGTTGAAAATCGTATAGCCGAATATATGCGCGCCGGCCTCACCGGCCGGAATATCCTTGCCGCCCTTGCTGATGAAAATGCCGAATTCCAGTTCGTAATCCATGACCTCGGAATAGGACGGCCAGATCACATCGGTTTCCGTGCCGACAACCGAAAACCGATTGCATTTGTAATAGATCGGCTGTTCGTACCAGACAGGCGGCGGCTTCATCAGCCCATCTGCTTCATAGCGCCGAAGGGTGTCTTCCGGATCATCGGTCTTGGCGGCATTGCGCCGGTAGATTGCGGAGATTGCCTGACGCACATGCTTTTCAAACGCCATGGCGTCGCGCATCTGGCGCGGTTCCGGCACCGGGGACAGTAACCGCGTTGCGCCGTAATCGCGCAAAGCGCCTGGCGGGGCGGCGTCGAAAACCTCTTGCGCGAGTTCGAGCGCGGCGGGGCCGCCGTCTATCAGGGCCAGCATGGACTGGAAATCCGACCCGGTCGGCCGGCGCATCGCGTCGGCCCCGGCCGCCAGATCGACAATCGATTTCAGGTCCGGGGTGACCGCGCCTATTCGCGCGTCCCCGCTTTCATCCAGAAATGTGACCAGCTTCATGACAATTATGCGTTCCCGCTATTTGCCGAACAAACCCTTGAGCGCCCTGCCGACTTCGCCCGCGCCTTTCTCGACAGCGCCGCCCGCGTCGCCGGAACCTAACTTGTCGGTGACGCCCTTGAGCTGGCTTTCGACTGCCTTCCGTCGTCAGGCCATGGTAAATGCTTTGGTCGAGATGCGAAACATTACATCACGACGCGCGATCAACAGATACCGATGTCCTCCAAAAACGAAACCACCGCGTTGCGACACGCCTCGGGCTCCTCAAGCTGCAGCATATGGCCGGCGCCCCGGATAATTTCGTAAACATAGCCGCCTTCTTCCGACAGGGCCTTGTTGGCGATCGCGGTCGGTCCGGGCCGTTCCACATCCGGGTCGGCGGCGACCAGCTTCACGGGACCGCCGTAATCATCCGCCTTCGGCCACAGATTCATCGGGATATTGGACAGGTAGGTGATCCCTTCCAATTCACCTGGGAAAACCAGCGACCAATCGCCATTTTCCTTATCGGGGTGCAGCACGGACCGCGCCATCAGCTCATGGGCGCCGTCGGCCCAGCCGGCATGGGCGCGAAGACCGGCATATTCCGCCGCGAGTTCAGAAGGATCTTCATAATGTGACCGACGCGACTTCGCCCACTCATCGAGCCGGTATTCGAATTTGCACATCAGCTCATAGACATCGTGGCCTTCGCGCGGGATGTTCGGCGGGTCGAACAGCACCAGCGCATCCCATCGCCAGCCAATCTCGGTCGCATGCTTCATCGCCGCCCGGCCGGACATGGAATGGAACGCGCCGACATTGATTTTTGAACCAAGCCGTTCGGCGACCCCGTTGAAAATGGTCTCCAGATCGCCCGCCATGTGCGCGTAGTCATGGTTCGGCGGATCGCCCAGCCTGTTTCGGCCATGATTGCGCTGGTCGAACACGATCAGATCGAAGCGGTCCCCCAACGGCCCCCAAAATGGCAGATAGCCGTCAATCGCAAAACCGTTCCCGTTGCTGATGAACAGCCGCACCGACGCTTCCGGGTCGCCATGGCGGCGGATACGGATTACCGCGCCGTCATCCATGGCAAGATCGAATTCTTCAACGGGACGGGGGAGTTCGAGGGACATAATCAAGCCTGCCACGCAGTGATAAAATCAGAATGGCGGCAATCTAACCACGTCGGGCGATGGTGAAAAGGGTTGAGGTGCGCGATGGAGTATCCATGCTATGATCCGATCACGGAAACGTGCAGAAAAAGGCGATATTCCATATGGAACGCGGGATTTGTATGGTTTATACGTCAACAGTCACTTTTGGGAGGAATAATTATTATGTTACGCAATAAGATCATCGCGGTTTCCCTGACCGGCGCAATGTTTGCCGGGCTGGGAATGGGCGCGGCCGGGGCGGGCGAGCTTAGCCTGTCCTATTTCATGGGACCCAAACATCCCATGAACCGAGCGGTTTTCACTCCGTTTGCAAATAAATTGGCGGAAGTGTCCGGTGGCAAATTGACCGTCAAACAATATGCCGGCGGCGCGTTGAATTCGTCCCCGCCGAAGCAATATTCCATTCTGTTGAAAGGCGTCGCGGATATCGCGTTCGCGCTGCCCGGCTATACCGGCAGCCTGTTCCCGGTCACCAACACGGTCACCATTCCGGGCGTCTGCAGCGACGCGCTGGATTGCACCAAGGCGATGTGGCGCGCCATGCCCGAGATCGAAAAGGAATTCAACGCCAAACTCCTGGCGGTATGGGCCAATGATATCCCGGTCCTGCTGACCAAGAAAAAAGCCGTGCGCAGCCTGGCCGACATAAAGGGCATGAAAGTGCGCGTAACGTCGAAACAGGATGTCGCCTTCATGGAAGCGCTCGGCGCATCCGCCGTCAGCCAGCCGGTTACCGTGATCAACCGCAATTTGGCCAACGGCACCATCGATGCGATCGCGATCGATCCCTCGGCGATCCGTTCCTTCAAGCTATGGGAACCGGCGAAATACGCGACGGTCGGATTTCCGGGCTCGGGCTCCGCGTTCGTCCTGATGATGAACAAGGGCGTCTATAACAAGATGTCCAAGCAGGAACAGGGCTGGGTTGACCAGGCGTCCGGCAAGTGGCTCTCGCTGCAGGGCGGCGCGATGTACAAGAAAGCCGCCCAAGGCGGGCTGGGCGTGGCCAAGAAGCACGGCGTGGAAGTGATCATGCTGTCGGACGGCGAACGCGCGAAAGCCAAAAAGGCGATCGCCGGCGCCATGGCAAAGTTCCGCGGCGGAAAGCTTCGCGGCGGCAAGACCGGCGGCCAGATCGTCGACATGATGAAGGGCATGTAAGTCCATCATCGCGCGAAAATGTCTTAGTCTGCTGGACCGTCTGGCAGCGGTCCTGGCGATAATCGGTGGCGCGACCGTGGTGTTCCTGGTGGGACTCACGGTCGTCGCCGTGTTCTGGCGATACCTTTTGAACGATCCGATTTTCGGCATCACCGATATTTCACGCATGTCGCTGGCCGTCATCGTCGCGGGCTCCTTGGCCTATGGCGCGCGGCATGGCGGGTTCGTTCATGTTGATATTCTCATGGCGGTCGCCGGGCGCAAATGGACGCGCTTTACAGACCTTTTCGTCCGTGTCGCGGGCATCGTCATTGTCGGCGTTGCAACCTGGGCCTTGCGGGAAGAAGCCAGATGCGGGTTCGAATGCGGTGAATTCACCGATAACCTGGAAATTTTACATCCGCCATTTTACTGGTTGCTCGCCATCGCCATGGGGGTCTATTGCCTGATGCTGATCTGTGAATTGGTCATTGGCGTCGCCCATTTCGGCGCGGCGGAAGACCCCAATGAGCACGAGTAGCCGGCAATGAGCGATCTGGGAATTGGCCTCACGGGGTTTCTGAGCCTGTTTTTGCTTCTGGCCATCCGCATGCCGGTCGGCACCGCCATGCTGATTGTCGGTTCGGTCGGGATTTGGATCATTCATCCACGCGGCGAATCAGCCTCTATCGCGACCCTCGGCGGCGAGATATTTTCAATCTCGACGGTCTATTCACTGACCATCCTGCCGCTGTTCATCCTGATGGGAAATCTTGCCGGCATATCGGGCATGAGCCGCGATCTATATGACGCCGCCCATGCCTGGTTCGGCCATTACAGGGGCGGGCTGGCGTCCTCCACTATTGTCGGCTGCGCCGGATTTTCGGCGCTGTCGGGGTCGTCTCTGGCGTCGGCCGTGACCATGGGGCGCGTCGCGCTGCCGGAAATGAAACGCTATAACTACGACGACGCGCTGGCGACCGGATCGATCGCGGCCGGCGGCACGCTAGGCATCCTGATCCCGCCTTCCGCCGGGTTCGTGATCTACGCCATTCTCACCGAGGAAAGCATCGGCCGGCTTTTCATGGCTGGGGTGCTGCCGGGCATCATGCTGACGTCCCTGTTCATCCTGGCGATCTGGATCAAGGTCAAAATCAACCCCGATCTTGCGCCATCGTCGGTGGCCGTGCTGCCCATAACGGAGCGCCTCGCCTCGTTGCGCCAGGCGTCCTGGATTATCGGCATCATTCTGATCACCATCGGCGGCATTTACGGCGGCGCGTTCGATGCGGTCGAGGCCGCGGCGATCGGCGCCTTCCTGAGTTTCCTAGTCTGCATCATTCGCCGCAAAACCCAATGGTCCGCGCTGAAGGAAACCATCGCCCATACCCTGCGCTCCACCGCGACCACCTTTTATATCCTGATGGGCGCGTTCGTGTTCACGCCTTTCGTGGCGCTGTCCGGCATTCCCACCGCCCTGACCGACTGGCTCGGAACACTGAACGCCGCGCCCTACACGGTCCTGATCATATGCCTCGTATTTTTCATTATATTGGGTACCTTCCTGGAAGGTTTCGCGATCCTGATCTTGGCCCTGCCGCTGGTCCAGCCGATCATGGAGGGCTACGGCATCGACATGATCTGGTTCGGCGTCATGATGGTGATCGTGCTGGAGATGGGGCTGATCAGCCCGCCGGTCGGCATCAACGTGTTCGTGGTCAAGGGGATCGCGCCCGATGTCCCCATGAACACCATATTCCGGGGCATCTGGCCGTTCTGGTTCGCCATGATGGCGGCGATCGCGATCCTGCTGAATTTCCCCGAGATCGCGCTGTTCCTGCCCAACACGATGTTCAACTGACCAGACTCAATTTCGTGTTAGACTGCGATCGTCATGCAACGACCACTCGCCGCGCTCAGTATCCTGGCCGTCTTTTTGCTGTTCCCCGCGTCGGGCCGGGCCTTCGATGAGATCGATCAGGTCGGAACCAAAAACTACAAGCCCATCAAGGGCTGTCCGAATTGTCACGTGCGCCGGAAAAGCGCCTCGGGCGGGTTGAGCCTGATCGGCGCGGCCCTACCGAATGCTGCCCTGAAACAGGCCGATCTAAAGGGCGCCGACATGCGCGGCGCCAATCTCCGCGAATCCGATCTGAGGCGAGCCGATTTGCGCAATGCCAAACTCGGCGGCGCGGATCTCAGGAGCGCCGATTTGAGCGGCGCCGATCTGCGCGGGACAAAATTGTTCAATGCCAATCTCGACGGGGCGAAACTTCACGGCAAGTTCGGGCCGGTTAAGCTGTGCAAAACCGTCATGCCCGACGGATCCCTGAATAATTCAAATTGCGACGGACAGGCCGCAGGCGTTCCGCCACGCCCACTGGCGTCCGCGAATCAAAAGCCGGCGCAATACCGGCGCAGCTTCAATTTCCTGGGGTTCGAATTCAATCGTCCCTGACAAAAGTCAAGGACCGTTGCCTCGACTCTCTCAATAGGCCAAGATTGCATCGGTTTGTGATGTTGCCTTGGGGGGAAAGACGCAATGACGATCGATAATCTGGCCTTGATAATCACCGCCGGGATATTGGCGACCTATGCCCATATCATGATGGCGCTGTGGGCCCCAAAATACGGTCTGCCCAAGATCGACCTGGCCATGGGGATGGCCGATATCTGCTGGGGCGAGAGCTTCGACGGCAAACCGCCCTATTGGATGGGCTTCATCGTGATCCATCTCAACGGCATCATCTTCGCGCTGGTCTATTCGTTGGAAGTTGGACAGTATTTGCCCTATCCGGGCGCGGTCGCCGGCGTGATTTGGGGCCTGATCCTCTGGGTCGGCGCGATGCTGATTTTCGTACCGATATTTTTCCGCGACGGGCTGTTCGCCCATAAAATGGACAAGATGGGCTGGGCCACCGCGCTGGTCGTCCATTCCGTTTACGGCGCCATCGTCGGCTGGCTCTGCCCGATCCTGTAGACCCAACAAAAAACGACGGCGCCCGATGAAGGATGCCGTCGCTTTAATTATTTCTTGGAGTAAGTTGCTGTCTTAGACAGCCCGCTTGCGCCGCCTCATCAAGCCCAGCCCGGCAAGGCCGATGCCGACGATGGCGAGGGTGGCGGGTTCGGGAACAGTCATAGGCATAACTGCATTCACGAACAATTGCGTAGCCCACGCCTGATCAATGACTTGGAAAGCGGTGTCGCTGGTTATCACATGCATGTTGATCCCTATGATATCTCCTGCGCCAAGGTTCGTTTTGCCAATAAATACCGTGCCGTCCGACCAATTGGCTATCTGCGTAACCCCAGTGGCAAAGATATTGCCTGCCGTACGACCGATATTAAAGCCGCCGGCGGCGGCGGGAATGGCAACACCGTTCAACAGTGGGTCCCCAGGCGCCGGAACGTTCACGCCAGGGTAACTTTGACTGTACACGACGCCACCTCCGTTGGAAAAGACCTGCAAAGGTGAGGGTGGACTATTGTTGAGCCAGAACCATGGGGTTTCCACCAATCGACCGCCGCCGGATACGTATGTCTGCAAAGCGCCCATATCTGTGAAACTGATGGTGTGGACGGCCCCATGCGGCATCGCTCTGTGCCAGTATGGATGATCGTTGAACAACCCATACACAGGAGACCGTCCATGGAAACCCTATCAGTAATCGGCCCTGATATCGCGAAGAATGTTTTTCAGGTTCATGGTGTTGGTGAGGCGGGCGTTGCCGTCGAGTGGCGTGTGCTGAGACGGTCGCAGATGATGGCGTGGTTTGGCGCGCTTGACCCCTGCCTGATCGGCATTGAGGCCTGCGCGACGGCGCATTATTGGGCGCGGGAGTTGCGGTCTCTGGGCCATGAGGTGTGCCTGATCCCGCCGCAATATGTGGAGCCCTACGTCAAGCGCAACAAAACCGACGCGGCGGACGCGGAGGCGATCGCGGAGGCGGTGACGCGTCCCTCGATGCGGTTTGTCGGCATCAAGTCGAAGGATCAGCAGGCGATGCTGGTGCTGCACCGTTCGCGTGATCTTCTGGTCCGTCAGCGCACCATGCTGTCGAATGCGTTGCGCGGCCACATGGCGGAGTTCGGCATTGTCGAGAAGCTTGGGCTGGCGGGGACGATGCGGCTGGCCGATGTGGTCGGCGACCGGGAAGATGCCCGGCTGCCGGATCTGGCGCGCGACGCTCTGGCCCTGATCATTGAACAGCTGCGCGCGGCGATAGAGCGCATCGCGGCCTTGAAGCCTGAGATCATGCGCTGGCATAAGGGCAATCCCATCAGCCAATTGCTGGCCGGCATTCCCGACATCGGGCCGGTGACCGCGACGGCGATTGCCGCGACCGTGCCGGATGCGTCGGCGTTCCAGTCCGGGCGCCAGTTCTCGGCCGGCTCGGGCTCACGCCCCGGCAGCATTCGAGCGGCGGCAAGCAGAGGCTTGGCGGCATCTCGAAGCGTGGCGACGGATATCTGCGCCGGTTGCTGGTGACCGGGGCGACGGCGGCGCTGGAGCGCTCGAAATCGACCCGCGCCCATCCGTGGGTCCAGGGCATCGGAAGGCTTCCTTTGCTCAATCATTTGAGCGCGAAAACCGAAATTACTGTTGTGAATTTCCGCGCAACACCGCACGATCACG
>JAYZAW010000182.1:0-26479 GCA_036339495.1 Pseudomonadota bacterium
TCTGGTGCAGAATCTTTACGAGGAAATTCGTGATTTCGAACCGCGAAGACTCACCTTTCTGGCAATCCAGCGGCGAGTTGGAATTGTCGGATTGGCTACGCGAAAAGCTGGAACTGTGGCGCTATAAAATGCCGAGCCCGACCGATTGCACCAACCGCATGTCGCTGTTCAGCGAGTGGAGTTACATTTACGTACTCTATGGCAAACATTTTTTCTACGATTTGAGTTTCGCGCTGGAAGACGCCATCGGCGATCACGATTTCGATGAATTCCTGGCCGATCTCGACCGGCGGCGGCGGGACATGATGGCCCGGTCGCCGAACCACCGGCAATTGCTGACCACGCTGCGCCAGTCGGCGACGATGCCCTGGTACCGATTAGAAGGCAGTCAATCGCCGCGCGGCTTATAAGCCGCTTTAGTCTGACCCTACAATTTTTCACCGCGCGAAAGACGGGGCAGGTCGCCGACCCGGCCCATGGCGTGGCGCATGAACAGCCGTTTCAAGGGGGGTGCCTGGTTGACCGCCGCGAGCCCCAGGTCGCGCGCCAGGCGGATCGGCGCGACATCGTTTGAAAAAAGCCGGTTGAGGATATCGGTCACGGCCAGCATCGCCACGGTGTCAAAATGCCGCCAGCGTTGATATCGTTCGAGGATGTTGGTGCTTCCAGGATCGAGACCGAGCCGCAACGCGTCGACGATAACCTCGGCCAGCGCGGCAACATCGCGGAGACCGAGATTGAAGCCCTGGCCCGCGATCGGATGCATGCCGTGGGCAGCGTCGCCGATAAGTGCCAGCCGGTGGTCGATATAGCTGTCGGCGTGAACCAGCGACAGGGGATAGCTGAATTTCGGCCCGACCGGCGTCAATTCGCCCAGATAATCACCGAAGCGCAGTCTGAGTTCGTCGGCGAAACCATTGTCATCGAGCGCCATGATGCGAGGCGCGAGTTCGGCGCGTTCGGTCCAGACCAGCGATGACCGGTTCCCCGTCATGGGCAGAATGGCGAACGGGCCCGCGGGCAGAAATCGTTCCTGCGCGACGCCGCGATGGGGCCGTTCATGGGCGATGGTGCAGACGATACCGGTTTGGGCGTATTCCCATTGAGTTTGACCAATTTTCGCATCGCGGCGTATCGGGGAATTGCGGCCATCGGCGGCAATGACCAGATCGGCCGAGATAACCGCCCCGTCGTCGAGCGTCGCCTCGGCCCGGTCGGGACCGCGTTGCAGCGACGTCATATTCCGGCCCTGCAGCATTATGGCGTCACCAAGCGCCGCGATCCGGCCATGCAGCGCGATCCGCGTGAACCGGTTTTCCACGATATATCCAAGCGGGCCTTGATCGATTTCCCTAAAATCGTAATGCAGATACAACGGCGATGCGCCATCGGACACGCGAATTTCCAGGATCGGCTGCGCCGCGGGCGCGCCGTCTTCCACTATGCCGTCCCACACGCCGAGCGTGGCGAGAACATCACGCGAGCCGGCCGCAATGGCCGACGCCCGGCCATCGAAGGACGGCGCCGTCGTGACGTCATGGGTGTCGCGATCGACCACAATGGTCGACACGCCGGCGCCCGCGAGCGCCACGCACATGGTCAGGCCAACCAGTCCGCCGCCCACGATCAGCACTTCGCACTCATATTGTTGCGGTGATTGCGTGGAATTTATGTCGGGAGCCATCATGGTTCATAACATGGGGCCGCCATGGCGACGTTGTCCAGTCCGAAAACCGGCGTGAAAACATCATTTGCCGGGCGATCCTTGTATCGATGATATGCTTGCGGTTAGACTCTGTTTATGTTTTGTCCCCTTATCTTTAGTTCCAAGGATTTGTTTCTTTCCGCCGTCGCAAGGGCAGTCTGTTCCATAATGGGTTTCCATGTTCAATGATCGCTTAGAGCGCGTCGGTGATTATCCGTTTGACCGTCTGCGTGCCCTTTTGGACCCCATCGAACCGGCCGCCGGCATCGAACCGATATCGCTTGCGCTCGGCGAGCCGCAACATCCAACGCCGGATTTGATCAGAACCACGGTAGAGGAAAATGCCTCGCTCTGGGGCAAATACCCGCCGATGAAAGGCACGCCGGATGCGCGCGCGGCCATCGCGGCGTGGCTGACCCGGCGCTATGGGTTGCCCGACGGCATGGTCGACGACGAACGGAATATCGTGCCGGTTTCGGGCACCCGCGAGGCGCTGTTTCTGATCGCCCTGGCCGCGATCCCGGACAATATCGCCGGCGAAACTCCCGTTGTGCTGATGCCGAACCCATTTTATCAGGTCTATGCGGGGGCTGCGGTGCTGTCGGGCGCCGAACCGATATTCCTGCCGGCGGGGCCCGAAACCGGTTTCCTGCCTGATTTAATGGCCGTGGAGGCAAAAATTTTGGATCGCACGGCGCTTGCCTATTATTGCAGCCCGGCCAACCCGCAAGGCGCGATCGCCGATCTCGAAACGCTGAAATCCGTGATCCTACTGGCCCGCCGGCATGATTTCCTGCTGGTTTCCGATGAATGCTACAGCGAAATCTACGACCGGGACGTTTCGCCGCCAACCGGAGCCGCCGAAGCCTGTGCCGCTTTGGGCGCAAGCCTTGAAAACGTCGCCATTTTCAATTCGTTATCGAAACGATCGAGCGCGCCTGGGCTTCGGGCCGGATTTGTCGCGGGCGGCGCGTCTTTGATTCAGAAATTCACCCGGTTGCGCGATTATGGCGGCGCGCCCCCGCCATTGCCGCTGCTGGCCGCCGCCGCGGCTTTGTGGCGCGACGAATCCCATGTCGAGCAAAGCCGTGAGCTCTATCGGGGAAAATACGATATCGCCGAAAAACATCTGGAGGGCCGGCTTGGATTTTACCGCGCGCCCGGGGGGTTTTACTTGTGGCTCGATGTGGGCGATGGCGAGGAAGCCGCCAGAATATTATGGCGAGACGCCGCGATCCGGGTCATTCCGGGCGGATATCTGGCCCGCACCGACCAAGACGGCCGCAATCCCGGGCAAAGATATATTCGTTGCGCGCTGGTGCATGATCTGTAAATTACCGCGCTGGCCCTTCAACGACTCTCACGGACTCTCTAAATAAGAATCCAATGGAATCAAAGCGATGACCAGCCCAACGCGCAATCTAACCCAGAAATTGACGTTTCTGCCTCAGGGAACGGGGCAGTTCGCGCGGCGCCGTCTGAGTGAAATCACCGGACTGGGGTTCGGGTTGGCGGGGATTGGGTTGTTTGCCGCGCTTGCAACGTACGATCCGGGCGATCCTTCCTTCAATACGGCGGTCCGCGCCATTCCCCACAATTGGATGGGAATACCCGGCGCCTGGATCGCCGATCTGATGATACAGTCCATGGGATTGGCGTCCTGGTTCATTGTGCCGGTATTCACCGCCTGGGCATGGCGCCTGATGGCCCATCGCGGGCTTGGCCGGGTCTGGTTACGCGTGACGGCGACTCCCGGCACATTGTTACTGGCCACGATTGGGTTCAGCGCATTGCCCAAATTGACCGGCTGGCCGCTTGGGGCCGGGCTCGGCGGCGTGACCGGCGATATATTGCTGGCGGATTTGACATTTTTGTTGGCGGGGTTGAATGCGGCGGCGGGCCTGATCGGCGGGATTGTCGGGGTCGGCGCCCTTATAGCCGCGATTGCGGCAATGGGGCTCAGTGTCGGCGAATGGCGGGGGTTGGCCGGTGGGTTTACCGGCTCGGCCCGCATTCTTGTATCGCGTGGGCGGCAGTCGGTCGATGTCGGGCTGAAAGCGGCGGATGCGAGCGGAGAGTTGATCAGGCGCGGCAAGGCCATGTTGTCGCGGGGCCGGATCAGAATTGAACCCCATTTCGATGATTTCGCTGATGAAATCGACCATGAAAACGAAATTGCGGTTCCCCGGAATTCAACCGATCGCGTTAAACCCGACGCGGCGGCGAAGCGCGCAAGCAATCCAATCGTCGCGCCCCGGACGAAACGACCGACCACGGGGAAACGCGAGACGGCCGACCGGCAGACCCGGCTCGCCCTTGAACCCGGGAAGGAGATGAATCTTCCACCGCTCGATATCCTCAATCCATCGCCCGAACCCAATTCCAGTGATATGCCCGACAAGGAAGCGCTGGAGCAAAACGCCCGGCTGCTGGAAACCGTGCTGGACGATTTTGGCGTCCGCGGACAGATCGTAAGGGTCCGGCCCGGCCCGGTGGTGACGCTTTATGAGCTGGAACCCGCGCCGGGGACGAAATCATCCAGGGTTATCGGGCTTGCCGATGATATCGCGCGGTCCATGAGCGCGGTTTCGGTACGGGTCGCGGTAATTCCCGGCCGCAATGTGATTTGAATTGAACTGCCCAATGTGCGGCGTGAATTGGTTGCGCTGCGCGAGCTGCTGTCGTCGGCGGCCTATGAAAGGACGGTGGGACAATTGACGCTCGCACTCGGCAAGGACATTGGCGGCGCGCCGGTGCTGGTCGATCTGGCGCGCATGCCCCACCTGCTGATAGCCGGCACCACCGGATCCGGCAAATCGGTCGCAATCAACACCATGATTCTGTCATTGCTCTATCGTCTGACGCCGGAGCAATGCCGGCTGATCATGATCGACCCGAAGATGCTGGAGCTTTCTGTCTATGACGGCATTCCGCATCTTTTGTCGCCGGTGGTAACCGATCCCAGCAAGGCCGTCGTTGCGCTGCGCTGGGCGGTGCGGGAAATGGAGGACCGCTACAGGGCGATGTCGAATCTCGGGGTTCGCAATATCGCCGGATACAATGCGCGGCTCGCCGAAGCGCGGCGCCAGGGCGAAACTCTGACCCGCACGGTTCAGACCGGATTTGACCGTGAATCCGGCCAGCCGGTATATGAGGAACAGGAGCTCGGACTCGAACCGTTGCCGTTTATCGTGGTGGTGGTCGACGAAATGGCGGATCTGATGCTGATCGCCGGCAAGGATGTGGAGGCGTCGGTACAGCGGCTCGCCCAGATGGCCCGGGCCGCGGGCATTCATCTTTTAATGGCGACCCAGCGGCCGTCGGTCGATGTCATTACCGGCACCATCAAAGCCAATTTCCCGACCCGCGTCAGTTTCCAGGTTACGTCCAAGATCGACAGCCGCACCATTCTGGGTGAGGGCGGCGCCGAGCAGCTATTGGGCGATGGCGACATGCTGTATATGGCCGGCGGCGGGCGGATTACCCGGGTTCACGGTCCTTTCGTGACCGACGACGAGGTCGAACAGGTGGTCAGCTTCCTGAAAAGCCAGGGCGAACCTGAATTCGTCAATGCGATTACCGACGGTGAATTACCGGATGGAATGCCGGCGGCTGGTTTAGGCGGCGGCGGCGGCGATAACGTCGATGAGCTCTACGATCAGGCGGTCGCGCTTGTCTGCCGGGAACGCAAGGCGTCGACCAGCTTTGTTCAGCGGCATTTGCAGATCGGATATAACCGGGCGGCCCGCATTGTGGAACGCATGGAAAGCGAGGGCGTGGTGAGCCCCGCGAACCATGTCGGCAAACGGGAAGTACTCGCCCGGGACATTGACGACCGAGCGCACTAAGATTCTTTTCGGCGCTTTATCCGCCGGATTAAATCAGCGCTATGCATATGACAGGAAATATTGTGTCCTTGAGGCTATATTTTGCGGTCCTGATGATTGGATTTGGTGTTTTGACGGCCAGCCCACCCACGGTAGCGGCAAAAACCATACTCAAAGCCGATCAACCGTCTGAAATCGCCCGGATTGAGGCTTATCTCAACAGTGTCCGGTCGGTTGAAGCGGGATTTTTGCAAATTTCCAGTGGCGGGCGCGTCGCGAAAGGCCGGCTGTATTTGCAACGTCCGGAACAGCTGCGGCTGGATTACCGGCCACCGGCAACAATACAGATATATGCCAACGGGTACTGGCTGGCATTTATTGATACGGAGCTCGAGGAAATTTCCCAGGTCCCGCTCAGCTCCACCCCGGCGGGATTTCTGGTACGGAATCGGATCACATTATCCGGGGACATAACTGTGACCCGGATTGAAAAGCGCGACGATCAGATTCGGGTGCATTTGACCCAAACCAAGAATCTTGACAGCGGAACACTCGCACTATCGTTTGCCGAGCATCCCCTGCGGCTGCAGAATTGGATTGTAACGGACGCACAAGGCGTTCGAACCCAGGTTTCACTTATCAATCCCAAATTCAACAGGCTCATCGATGAAAAATATTTTCGGTATGACGAGAATCAGTTCGAAAATAGCGATCATCAATGAGACCCGCGGTCTTTGACGAAAAATTAGGTGCGCAATTGTTTTTCGCGCCATTGATTCCGCGACGGCTCTTGCCGGGCTCCAGCGATCATGATAGCCAAGACCCATGGCGTTCGATGGTTCCCTTTCCCGGCCCATGGTGGGCATTGCCACCGGGCTTATCCAAAATCCCGTCCATTCCGTACCGGCCCATGGTATAGGCGACCGGTATATACAGGCGGTCCGGTTCGGTGCCGGCGCGGATCCGTTTCTGATCCCGGTGCTGGGCGAAGGTCACGACGCGAAAGCATTGGCGTCGCGGCTTGACGGTCTGTTCCTGCCCGGCGGGCGGCCAAATATCGAGCCGCATCATTACGGCGGTCCACCGTTCCCAGATGACGAGTTTCGCGATCCGGCGAGAGACGCCACCACATTGCCTTTGATCGTGGCGTGTCTGGAATTGGGCGTTCCCATATTCGGGGTATGCCGGGGATTGCAGGAAATCAATGTGGCGCTGGGTGGATCGCTGCATTACCGGGTGCATCTAGTGGACGGCAAAATGGATCACCGCATGCCGAAGGACGACGATATCGAGATCAAATTCGGCTTGCGCCACATGATCTCGTTGGATCCCGGCGGTATATTCGCGACGCTGGTCGATGAAACGGAAGTCAAAATCAATTCCGCCCATGGCCAGGGGATCGATCGGCTAGCCGATGGGTTGGCGGTCGAGGCATTGGCGCCCGATGGCATTATCGAAGCGGTTCGCGTGGAAAACGCAAAAACATTTTCGATCGGCGTTCAATGGCATGCGGAATGGCGTTATGACGAACACGATCTTGCCCAGGCGCTTTTCAAATTATTTGGCTTTGCCGCGCGTGAACGGCGCATGGCGCGCCTTAATTCCCACGGGGAAACCTGAATTACCGTGCGTATTACCACTTGGAACATAAATTCCGTCCGTCTGCGTCTGGAAATGCTGGCGCGCGTGATGAAGGAAACCCGCGCCGATATTGTCTGCCTCCAGGAAATCAAAGCGCAAAACGTTGATTTTCCGGCCGATGCTATTGCCGCGCTTGGCTTTCCCCATCAACTTGTCCGGGGATTCAAGAGCTATAACGGCGTCGCCATCCTGTCCCGCATCCCCATCAAGGAAGGCGACAGCCAGGATTGGTGCGGCAAGGCCGATTCCCGGCACATGGTCGGCGTATTGCCCGGCGGTGTTGAACTGCATAATTTTTATGTCCCGGCCGGCGGGGATATTCCGGACCCGGAACAAAATGACAAATTTGCCCACAAACTTCGTTTCTTATCCGAAATGAAATTGTGGTTCTCCGGCCAGAAGCCCGGCAAGCGCATCCTGTTGGGAGATTTGAATATCGCCCCCCGTGAGGCCGATGTGTGGTCCCACAAACAATTATTGAAGGTCGTGAGCCACACGCCGGTGGAAGTCGAGCATCTCGACGGTCTGATGGAAGCTCAGGATTGGGTGGATGCGGTCCGCCATTTCATTCCGGAACCGGAACAGGTATATAGCTGGTGGAGCTATCGCAACCGGACCTGGCCCGGCAGCGATCGGGGCAGACGGCTCGACCATATATGGGTCACGCCGGCGCTAAAAATGTCGCTCACCGGAATTGATTTACTGCGCGAAGCCCGGGGCTGGAAACAACCGTCGGATCACATCCCGATTACGGTCGATATCGATCTTTAGAGCGCTCCGGCCCTCTCACCCACCCGGTATATATGATACCGCCCCGGTTTGACGCCATCCGGCAGGTCGAGGCTGACCCATCCATCCACAAGATATTCCTGATCGCTGACGATCAACCCCCCGGGCGTCATCAGGCGCGCAAGGCGCGGCCCGATATAATCGGCAAGCGCTTCATTATCCGCGCGCACGCCGGTTCCCAGGTCGCAATGGGCCAGAGCCGCGGGGGCGTTGATGCGGGATTGCCCCAAAGGCAGGGTTTCAGCGATATCGCCAAGGATCATGTGGTCATCGTCGGGAATACATTCCGGATGGGCCGCGACCCGGCGGTCAAACACATATATTTCCCGTTCGGCAAATAATTCCCGCAAATGATCATAGGTTCGTCCATTCCCGAGCCCAAACTCGAGCACTGGGCCGGGAATGTCACCGATCACGCGCGCAGCGAGATTGAGGCACTCGCGCTGCGCGGTGACGCGGCGGATAAAGGAATCGAGACGACTCACGGGCGGAAGCCCGCCGAACAGGACCAGAATTTCATTCAGGAGCCGCTCAAAGCTGCCCGGAGCTGGGTGGTGGTGCGTTCAAGCCGCTGGGCCAGTTCACGCATAATTTCGACGGCCATATCTGGAAATTCTCCAATCATGCGGAAAAACTGATCCTTGGAAATGGCCAGCGTAGTCAATTCCGAATCGGCGCGAACCGTCGCGGTTCGCGGCACATTAATCAGAATCGCAATTTCACCCACCAGATCATTCTGTTTTAATTTGGCGACGGCCAGTTCGCCCGTGGGAGTATCCACCAGGACATCGGCCTCGCCGTCGATAATGATATAGGCCGTATCGCCGACATCGCCCTGATGAAAAAGCTCCTGTCCGGCCCCATAGGTCAGCCGTTCGCTGGTAAAAGCGAGTAGTTTCAGCTTGGATGGATCGATCTTTGCGAAAAGCGGAATTTTCCGCAGAAGATCGACTTCCTCGTTCAGGCTCAATGCATTTTCCTCCAACCCGAATTTTGTACCCCTAGAGCATTATCCGTTCAAGGGGCGTCGACGGCCGATCCGGCGCGCCGGTTCAGGGCTCACTCCGTGTCGATCAATTCCCGCAGCGCCCGTCCTTCAACGTCCAACTCTTCTATTGACCCCTGTTCTGCCACCTTGCCGCCGCGCATGACCAGAATATAACCAAAGCGTCGCGCCATGCTCGCCCGCTCAACCGCCCAAATTACGCCGCGCCCCTCGAACTCCTTGAATATAGAATCCATCACCAATACCTGACTCGCGGCATCAAGACCCGCCGTCGCCTCATTGAGAATAAGGATATCGGGCTGCTTGATGATCGCCCGGGCAATGGCCATTTTCTGGCGTTGACTGCCGGAAAGGCGCGCGCCTCCGATGCCGACCTGGAAATCCAGTCCCGCTTCCAGCACTTCCGCGCGCAGTCCCAGCGAATCGATCACGTCGGCTACCAGTGCGCCGACGCGTTCGGCGCCGCGCGCCTGTCCATAAGCCAGCTTTCCAAACAGGATATTGTCCTGGAGACTGGCGGCGCTGATGTATTTTTCCGCGTCGAAAAATTCAATGGCGTCGGCCAATTCAGGCGGCAAGCCTTCGGCGAACAGGCGACGCGCGTCAAGGACACGGGATTTGATATCGTCGGTAATGACGCCGAGACGATGGCGCGCCGGGGAAACCTTGAACGGCAGGGACAGCAAGATCGTCCGGTCTTCGGGCCGCAGCGAACCGAGGCCATCGCGCCCGATGCGGCCCAGCAAGGCCTGGAATTCCGGCAGCTCGTCGGAACTGATGAAGCTGTATTGCTCGAAAAATTCGTGCCCCGGCGGCAAGTCGGCAAAAAGCTCGACCATCAGGGACGCGACCTGCTGGGCGGCTTCGAGAAGGTCGTCCGTCAGCTTCGCCTGATCGAGAACCCCCAAGACGTATTCATTCTCGGCCAGGTGGTCGATGTCGATGGCCCCGCCAACCGGCGCGCCAAACAAAAGATTTTCGCCGAGCGTTGCATTATCGTTATATCGGGTGCCGTCGAATGTTTCCACCAGCGCCGCTATTTCCGGGTCGGCGAGCCGGTCCCGCAGGGCGGCGCGGGCTTCGAGGACACGCAGGGTCAGGTTCTCCCGGATCGCCGGGTCCACAATGCCGCGCAAACCCATGTTATAGATATCGCCTTCCATATCGACCACGCGAAGCACATCGACGGCGCGCTGGGTCAAAGCGACCTCGTTATCAACGCCGGCGGCCTGGTAATCGATCCAGTTTGCATCGGGATCGTCGGCCGTATTACCCGAAAGTCCCGCTTCCTGCACCCTATTGAGCTGAATATTCGTCGCGACATCATCATATTCCGCGGGCGCCATCGGCCGATGCTTGAGGCCGTAAAGCAAATTATCTCTGACGCTGGTCGCAAACATATGAGTGCCGGAGCCGACATAACCGATGCGCCGGCCGGTTACCGATTCAGGCAACCCGGATAGTCGTCCGCCGGCGACGGTGATATTGCCCGAACTGGGATTGAGCAGCCGCGCCAAAAGCCGAACCAGATCATCCTTGCCGCTGCCGCTGGTCCCGGCAACCGCGACATGGTCCGTCCCGGAAAAATTGAATGTCGCGCCATCGACCAGAACAGTGCCGGTATCGTCCTCCAGGCTGACATTTGCGCCCGTGATTTCCCCCAGTAATGTCTGATCGGAACCCGGTTCGGCGGATTGCAGCTCTTCATCCATCATCCCGGCCGGCTGGAATTGTTCCATCACCTGTTCAAATTTGATGCGCGCATCGGCCTGGCGCTGATAGTAATTCAACAACTCCTTCCAGGGTCCGCCAAGTCCCTTATGGGCCGCGATTGCCGCCATCAGCGTACCGATTTCAAGTTCCCCCTGGATCACCAGATAGCCGCCGATGGAATAGAAACAGAACGGGCCAAGCTGATTGATCGTGTTGTTGAGAAATTTTATTATGAATTTCCAGATGTAAATTTTCAGCCGGACGTCATAAATAGCGCCGAGCCGTCCTGAAAATTGCGCCAGCTCGAATGCCGATGTGTCGTGGGCGTGGACTTCCTCGACACCGGAAATACTCTCGCCGATACGATCGGACAGGCTTCGCACCAGGCGGACCCGTTCCTTGCCGAACGCGTTCACCCGGCGCTGCAATTTGGGAATAATGTAAAACTGGATCGGATAAAGTGCGATTGCCGCCAACGCCATGACCGGGTTCTGCAGCATCAAAAATGTTATAATGACCACAAGCGTTCCGCCCTGAAGCACGGGCAGGGAAAATGCGTCGCCGATAAACCCGCCGATCGGCTCCACCTCGGCCGTGATCATCTGGATGATTTCGCCTTGGGAGGTCTTGCGGAACTGAGGCAGCGGAAATCGCAGAACGCGGGAATACAGACCATAGCGGAGCCGTCGCAGCATGCGCTCTCCGACGCGGCCCCGATAGACGTTAACCGCGTATTTGAAACACTGATTTACCGCGACAAGCGCGAGAAAAACGCCCGACAATAGGAGCAGGTAGCCAACCTGTTCGAATTCGAGACCCAGAATTTCGATTGGGAAATCAACATTTTTTCCCTGGATAGCCTGATTGATGATTTTCTTGGGCAGTTCGTAAAAGGCATAAAGAAACGGGAACGATGTCGCCGCGATTACGGTCAACACGATTTGCTGGCGCAGGGAATACCGCAAAATATATTTATAGACGTTTGTTTCCATACTTCCTCCCCCCCAGGCAGTAACGCATACTGATGGTCACGTGATCCGGCAATTTGACTTGTACGACAAGTATGCACGCAACTGCAATTGGAATGTCAGGGCGATAAATGAAGTTTGATCCATCGCGGCGCCGGCAAACTACGCTTGGGCGAAAGCCGAGCCTGTGCCATATTCCGGCGGCCTGTCTTATAAACACAGCGATGGTTGGGATGAATATTCAGGGGGACCGAATCCGCGTCCTGATATATAGCCACGACACATTCGGGCTTGGGCATTTGCGGCGTTGCCGCGCAATTGCGCATGCGCTTGTTGAAAGAAGCCCGAATATCTCGGTGCTGATCTTGTCGGGCTCGCCGATAATCGGGAATTTCGATTTCAACAGACGGGTGGATTTTGTGCGCATTCCGGGCGTCATAAAACTGCGCAACGGCGAGTACAATTCGACCAGCCCGCAGGTCGATATCGATCAAACGCTGGCCATGCGCGCGTCGATCATTCGTCACACCGCGGATATTTTTAATCCCAATTTGTTCCTGGTCGACAAAGAACCGCTGGGGCTTCGGGGCGAGGTGCGCGAAACGCTCGAAATGCTGAAAAGCCGGGATGTGCCGCTGGTATTGGGACTACGCGATATTCTCGACGATCCGGCCCAGCTCGCCACCGAATGGAAACGCAAGAACGTGTTGCCCACCCTGTTGGATCTGTATGACGAAATTTGGGTCTATGGCCTGCCGCAAATCTGTGACCCGATCGCCGATATCGATTTGCCGCAATCGATTCGCCACAAAACAATCTTCACCGGCTATCTGGAACGCAGCGCGCCGGAAAAGCCGGCCAGCGTGCTTGCGGAAACGCCGTTCGACGAACCCTATCTGATCGTCACGCCGGGCGGTGGCGGCGACGGCGCGGCGATGGTCGACTGGACGCTGCGCGCTTATGAGCTGGAATCCGCGCCGGCCTATCCGGCATTGATCGCCTTCGGCCCGTTCATGCATCCGGAAACCAGGGCCGAGTTCGCGCGCCGGGCCGCCAAGCTCGGCAATGTCAAAACCCTGACATTCGACGCCAATATCGAATCCCTGATACAAAAAGCCGCCGGGATTGTCGCCATGGGCGGATACAACACATTTTGCGAAATCCTGTCGTTCGACAAGCCCGCCATATTGGTGCCGCGCACCCAACCCCGGCGCGAACAGCTGATCCGCGCCCAGCGCGCCCAGGATATCGGGCTGGTGACAATGCTTGAAGATGACGGCGTCAGGGATGCAAATGTCATGGCGACAGCTTTGCGGCATCTTCCGCAGCAGGCCGCGCCATCGGATACCGTCGTGCCCGGATTGCTGGACGGGTTGGAGAACGTCAACCGACTTGCCGAACGCCTTACCGCGCATGGCGCCACGCCCGTTGTGTCGCTGGCGTCGCGCCAGGGCTGACGCACCATGGGCCGCGCGGTGGCAATCGTGTTGAAGGGCTATCCGCGCCTGTCGGAAACATTTATCGCCAATGAAATTCGGGCGCTGGAAAGCCGCGGCCTGGACATCCATATCGTGTCGTTGCGTCATCCCACGGATCGCGAAATTCACCCGGTGCATCGGGAGATTGAGGCGCCGGTTCTGTATCTGCCGGAATATTTATACCAGGAACCGATGCGGGTTTTGCGCGGTTGGCGCGCCGCGCTGGTCAAGCCCGGCTACCGCGCGGCGCTGAAATGTTTCTTCCGGGATCTCCGTCGCGACAAAACTCCGAACCGGGTCCGGCGGTTCGGTCAGGCCCTTGTGCTGGCGAGCGAACTGCCCGAGGGGATCGGAACAATTCACGCCCATTTTTTGCACACGCCCGCCTCTGTCGCGCGCTATGCCGCGATGATGCATGGCCTTGACTGGAGCGCATCGGCCCATGCAAAAGATATCTGGCTGACGCCCGATTGGGAATTGACGGAAAAAATCGACGACTGCGCCTGGTTGACCACCTGTTCATTGGCGGCGCGGAACCAACTCGCCGCGCTGGCATCCGAGCCGGGAAAAATTACGCTCACCTATCACGGCATCGATCCGCTTCGTTTTCCGCCGACACATATTGAACGCGCACCGCGCGACGGCGGCAATTCGGAAGACCCTCTGCGCATTCTCGCCGTCGGCCGCGCCGTGGAAAAAAAGGGTCTCAATGTTCTGATCGACGCCCTGGCGCTGTTGCCGTCGATGCTGCATTGGCGGCTGGAACATGTCGGGGGCGGTGAATTGCTGGACGGCTTGCGTCGACAGGCCGGGAAAGCGGGCATCGGCGACCGGATCGAATGGCGCGGCACCATGACCCAGGACCGGGTAATCGATCGGTACCGCGCCGCGGATCTGTTCGTCTTGCCGAGCCGGATTGCCGATGACGGCGACCGGGACGGGTTGCCCAATGTCCTTCTGGAGGCCCAGAGTCAGGGTCTCGCCTGTATCGCATCGAACGTGTCCGCCGTCCCCGAGCTTATTGAAGATGGCGCGACCGGAATCATGGTGAGGCCCGACGATGCGGCCGCACTGGCGCGCGCAATCGGGGACCTGGCCCGAGATCCGGCTCGGCGTCGGGAACTTGGGCGCGCGGGCGCGGCGAAGGTGCGATCGGAATTTTCATTCGAAGACGGTATTGAAAGTCTGACCGCCCGCTTCGGCCTCTTGCGCCGGTTTGAAAGCGAAACCCGATGCGTATCGCATTCTATGCGCCGATGAAACCGCCGACTTCGGTCGTGCCGTCGGGCGACCGGATGATGGCGCGCCAATTGATCCGCGCGCTTGAATCGGCCGGACATAAGGTCAAGCTGGCTTCGAGTCTGCGCAGCTGGGACGGGACGGGCGACACGGAACGCCAAGCGCGGATGGCGCGCCTCGGAAAGCGCTTGGCGGACCGGTTGATCCGGCGGTATCGCGCGGCCCCAAATAATCTTCGGCCCGATGCCTGGTTCACCTATCACCTGTATCACAAGGCGCCGGATTGGATTGGACCGAATGTGTCGGATGCACTCGGTATTCCTTATGTCATTGCGGAAGCGTCCTTCGCGCCCAAACAGGAGGGCGGGAAATGGGCCCTGGGTCACGATGCCACGGCCGCGGCCATTCGGCGCGCTGATCGGGTCGTTTCATTGAATTCCCATGATGCCGCCTGTGTCCGTCCGTTGCTGCGGGATCCTTCATGCCTGGCTGCGATGCGTCCATTTACCGATATCACGCCATTATTGGGGGCGTTCAAACAACGGAGCAAACACCGGGAAAGCTTGGTGCGTAAATTCGGGCTCGATCCCTCGGCGCCGATCCTGCTGACCGTCGCAATGATGCGCGGCGGCGACAAGCTCGAATCATACCGCGTGCTGGGCGAGGCGCTCGCCCGGTTGGTCGACGTCCCTTGGCGGCTGGTCGTGGTCGGCGACGGCGACAGCCGCGATGCGGTCGAATACGCTTTGTCTTCGGTTGAACCTGATCGCGTTCGTTTCGCCGGCGCTCAATCACCGTCGGAGCTCTGTCGTTTTTACGGGGGAAGCGACCTGATGGCGTGGCCGGCCATTCGGGAAGCATACGGCATGGCGATGCTGGAGGCGCAGGCCGCCGGTCTGCCAGTGGTCGCCGGCGATGTCGGCGGCGTTTCTGACATCGTGCGCGACGGGCAAACCGGCATGTTGACCCCGGCGGGCGACGCCGCCGCGTTCGCCCAGGCACTAAGGGCCTTGATCGGAAACCCCGCCCGGCGCTCGGCGCTCGGCGCGGAAGCGCGGCGAATTACCGCCGAACAGCATTCCATCACGGTGGCGGCCGGGCGATTGAACAATATGATGATGGGCGTAATCGGAGAGAACGTTTCATGACGCCCCTTGCACTGATTCGGCACGGTCCGACAGGCTGGAACCAGGAAAAGCGCCTGCAGGGCCGGGCCGACCGGCCGCTGAGCCCGGAGGGCGAGGAAAAAGTCGCGGGCTGGTCGGTGCCGGCGGAATTCCGTGACTACAAATGGTTTGTAAGCCCCTTGACCAGAGCGCGGCAGACAGCCGCCGCATTGGAGCTGACGCCCGAAACCGAACACGCGATCATTGAAATGGATTGGGGCGCATGGGAAGGCCAAACCATCGACGAATTGCGCGCCATTTATGGAGATGAAATCCGGCGGCGCACCGAGATGGGGCTTGATTTGCGGCCCCATGACGGCGAAAGCCCGCGCGATGTGCGTGACCGGGTCGGTAAATGGGCGGCGGGGATCGGCAAGGCGGCACAACCGACCGGCGCGGTGGCGCATCAGGGCATCATCCGCGCCTTGCTGTCGCTGGCCACCGGATGGGAAATGGTCGGAAAACCGCCCCACAAGATGGATTGGACCAGCCTTCATCTGTTCGAAGTCGCGCCCGACGGCGTGGTCGGCGTGTCGCGCCTCAACATCAGTCTGGAGAACAATTAGTAATGGCGGGGCGCAAGCGGGTCCTGTTTTATGTTCAGCATCTTCTGGGCATTGGCCATCTGAAACGCGCCGCCACGATCACGCGCGCGGCTCAGGGGGCGGGTCTTGACGTGACCCTGGTATCCGGCGGCAATCCGGTGCCGGGATTGGCGCTTGGCGATGCGCGCGTGATCCAGCTGCCGGCGCTGCGCGCGGCCGACAGATATTTCAAGATCCTGATCGATGAACGCGGCCGTGAGTGGGATGACGCCTTCAAAATCCGGCGGCGCGACCTTTTGCTCGAAGCTTATGCGGAAATCCGGCCCCATGTCATCGTGACCGAATTATTCCCGTTCGGGCGGCGTCAATTGCGCGGGGAAATTCTGGCGCTGCTGGATGCCGCCCGGTCATCGGCGCCACGGCCGATTATCGCCTGTTCAGTCCGCGATATTCTGGTCGAACCGCCGAAACCGGAACGCATCACCGAAATGCTGCAACGGATTGAAAGTCATTACGATGCTGTAATGGTTCACGGCGATCCGACATTGATCCCGTTTGACGCCACGTTTCCACCCGCCGCGAGGATTGTCGATAAACTGCGCTATACGGGCTATGTGGTGGACACCACCGGACGCGCCGGGCCGAACCAGCCGGGGGCGGGTGAGGTGCTGGTGTCGGCCGGTGGCGGCGCGGTCAGCGAAACCCTGTTCAGGGCCGCCATGGAGGCCAGGTCCATGACCGGGCTGGCCGATGCGACATGGCGCATATTAGCCGGACCGGCCTTGCCGGAAGCTGAATTCCACGCCATTGCCGCCGATGCGCCGGCCGGCATCATTGTCGAGCGCGCGCGGCCGGATTTCACCAGCCTGCTGGCGAATTGCGCGCTATCCATATCCCAGGGCGGATATAACACGGTGATGGAGGTCATGGCGGCCCGCATCAAGGGCGTTATCGTGCCTTATGCCGGCGGATTGGAGACCGAGCAGACGCTGCGCGCCGATTTGCTGCGGGATTATGCGGCCCTTCAGGTTCTGGATGAAAACGCGGTGACGCCGGCGACGATTGCAAATTCGGTGGAGGCGGCGTTGGCGGGGCCGCCGGCCGCGGCGACAAAGCTGGATACCGGTGGCGCGGAAAATTCGGCCCGAATTCTGGCGGAGCTGGCTGAGAGGTGTTCGGCGCCATGACATCCTGGTCCGCGCTGGACGACGAGCTCGAACGGTGGCGCGATGACGGCGGCACCCCAAGTCTCTGGTGGCGGGACGACGACGCAACGCGCGACGGCGAGGCACTGGACCGGTTAATCGCACTGAACCGCCAATGGAACATTCCGCTTGCCCTGGCGGTCATCCCCGGACTTGCGGAACCCTCGCTCGCGGAAACTCTTAGCGCGCGGCCCGATATCGCGATCCTGCAACACGGATTCCGGCACACAAACCACGCCACTTCAGCCGATAAAAAATCTGAATTGGGTCCGCACCGCCCCGTGGTCGAAATCATCGGCCAGTTGAATGAAGGGCGACGGCTTATGCAATTCTTGTTCGGAGACGGCTCATTGCCGGTTCTCGTACCGCCCTGGAACCGGGTTGATCCACGCGTTGTCGCCGAATTACCGGATGTCGGCTTCCACGGAATTTCGGGTTTTCAAGCGAGGGCCGGGCGCGAGATTGCGCCGGGCCTGGTCCAGGTAAATACCCATGTCGATATAATTGACTGGCAGCAACATCGGGGTTTTCGGGGCGTCGAAGCCGTGTTGGGGGATCTTTGCGGTCATCTCGCCGCACGGCGGACGGGCGCGGTCGACGCGTCCGAACCGACCGGATTGTTGACCCACCACATGGCGCACGACGACGCGTGCTGGGCGTTTATTGAAGCGCTGCTGGAGAGAACATCGCTTGGCGTGGATCTTTGGCAATCCGCCGCCGGGATATTCGCGTTACGCGCGGACTTGCATTAGACCACGTAATTGCGCTTGATGGGGTGGGACGTTATGCAGAGGTCAATTTGATAGGCGCGGATTGGGTAAATGGTTGATAAGGACGTGTATTACCAGGTGATCCTGGACGGGTTTTCGCGCTATCTGGAAAGTCCGTTCATGGCGGATGTGACCCGCACGATCATTCGTTATCCCGATGCCCGGTTCTATGTCGCACTCAATAAAAACCAGATGGCCAGCAAGAAATGGCTGATCGACGAACTCTATCGGGCAAAGGGCCGCGAGCTCGGCGCCGTATACATTCTGGGCGGATGGTATGGCATTTTATCGGCGATGCTGTTGAACGACGAACGGTTCAGTATCGATTGCGTGGTGAGTTTCGATTTGGATCCCGTCTGCGAACCGATCGCTGAATTCATGAACCGGAGCCACGTGGACCAAAACAGGTTCCGCGCCGTAACCGCGGATGTGAACCAAATCGAATACCCCCATGCCATCGGGACCAACCCAAACGGCGCAATGGCGCCCGATATTGTGATCAATACCAGTTGCGAACATATGGACGCCGCCAGCGGCTGGTACGACCGAATTCCTGACGGAACTATCCAGGTCCTGCAATCGAATGATCAGTTTGATTGCGATGAACATCAAAATTGCGTCAATGATCTCAATATGTTTCGCGATCAATCGCCCATGGCGGAGATCATGTTCGGCGGAGAGCTGGAGCGCAAACGATATACGAGATTTATGCTGATTGGGCGAAAATAGCGATGCGTTGAAGACGCGGGACAAACGGCATGGTTTTGGGTAAGACAAGGGCTGGGAGGCGTTGGAATTTGGTGAGACGGTTTGTGCTGTTGAACATAGCCACGTCCGCGGCGTTTTTGTGTTGGACGGACGCGGCTTCAGCCGCATCCCCAGCGCTTATCGAAACCCCGTCCTTGGAGGCTCTGGTGTCAACCGGCAAGCTGCCCAAGATCGCCGAGCGCCTTCCGGCCAACCCACTTATCGTGGATCCGCGAAAACATGGCGGCGAGCTTGGCCGGCACGGCGGCACGCTGAAAACCCTGATGGGCCGGCAAAAAGATATCCGTATGATTACGGTGTACGGTTATGGCCGGCTTGTCGGATATAACCGCAAGCTGGAATTCACGCCGGACCTTCTTGAAAGTCTCGACATCTTCGAGAACCGAATTTTCACGCTTCGAATCCGCAAGGGGCACCGATGGTCGGACGGCCATCTCTTCACGGCGGAAGATTTCCGTTATTACTGGGAAGATATCGCGAACAACGAAAAACTTTCCCCGTTTGGTCCGTCCCAAACCCTGAGGGTCGATGGCGAAGTGCCACGGTTCGAAATCCTTGATCCCCTGACGGTGCGCTACAGCTGGTCGAACCCGAATCCGGATTTTCTGGCGCGGCTGGCGGGGGCGCGGCCGCTTTATATCTATCGGCCCGCCCATTACCTGAAAAAGTTTCATGTGCGCTATGTGAGGCCGGAAAAACTGGCTCGGCAGACGAAAAAATCGCGCGCCCGGAACTGGGCGGTGCTGCACACAAGAAAAGATCACCAATACCGGTTCGACAATCCCAAACTGCCGACCCTGCAGCCATGGCGGAACACCACGAAACGACCGGCCCGGCGCTTTGTGTTTGAACGCAATCCCTATTTTCACCGGATCGACGTGGCGGGCCGGCAATTGCCTTATCTGGATCGGCTCGTGGTCAATATCGCCAGCGGCAAGCTGGTGCCGACCAAGGCGGGCGTTGGGGAAAGCGATTTGCAGGGCCGTCATATCCGGTTTGATAATTACACGTTTTTGAAAGAAGGCGAACAGCGGCACGGCTATAAGGTTCGACTGTGGCGCACCGCGCGGGGATCAAAATTCACGCTTTATCCAAATCTCAATGCGGAGGACCCGACATGGCGGGCCCTGCTGCGCGATGTGCGTTTCCGCCGGGCTCTATCGCTCGGCATCGACCGGCACGAAATAAACCAGGTGGTGTTTTTCGGCCTGGCGCGCGAAGGGGCCAACACGGTTTTGAAGGAAAGCCCGCTATTCAAGCCGGAATATTTTAATGCCTGGGCGAAATTGGACCTGAAAGCCGCCAACAAGCTGCTGGATGAAATCGGTCTGACGAAACGCAATGACCGGGGCCTTCGGTTGCTGCCCGACGGCAGAGCAGCCGATATCATTATCGACACCGCCGGTGAATCGACCCTTGAAACCGACGTGTTGGAGCTGGTTCACGACAGCTGGCTGAAACTCGGCATAAAACTTCACGCACGGCCGTCGCAACGGGAAGTATTCCGCAACCGGATATTTGCCGGTCTTGCGATCATGTCGGTCTGGTCGGGGCTGGAGAACGGTATTCCATCGGCGGATATGTCACCGAAGGAATTGGCGCCCACCTCTCAACAACAGCTGCATTGGCCGAAATGGGGGCAATATTACGAATCATCTCATAAAGTCGGCGTCAAATCGGATGTACCGATCATCATTGAGTTGTCTGCATTGAACGAAGCTTGGCGCCGCGCGAAGACTCATAAAAAGCGAAGCGAAATTTGGCATAAAATGCTGCGCATTCATGCCGACCAAACATTCAATATTGGTGTGATCAGCGGCGTTCTCCAACCGATTGTGACAAAGGCAAATCTTCGAAATATTCCGGTCGAGGGAATATACAATTTCGATCCGGGAGCATATTTTGGAATATATCGACCGGAAACCTTCTGGTTCGGAGACCAAAAGTAATGAGACAATCAAGCCGACGAAGATTCTGCCGCAAAAATCCTAACCGCTTAATGGAATGAGGCTAGCGCGTTGTTAAGTTATATCGTCCATCGCATCATGATCATGTTCCCGACTTTATTGGCGATCAGCGCTTTTGTGTTCCTCATCATCGAGCTGCCGCCGGGAGATTATTTCGAAAGCTACATCGCCGAACTGCAAAGTCAGGGTGAATCGGTCGACCCCCAGAAAATCGAATTTTTGCGCAAGGAATACGGTTTCGACAAATCGCCGGTGGAGCGTTATTTCATCTGGCTGTTCGGCATGCTGCAAGGGGACTTCGGATATTCATTCGAGCATCGACTGCCGGTCAGCGATGTGGTCGGAGATACGCTTTATCTGACGTCGCTTGTGTCGTTCACGACCATCATCTTTACCTGGGTGGTGGCATTTCCGATCGGGCTATACTCGGCAACCCATCAATATAGCTGGGGTGATTACGGGCTGAGCTTCCTGGGATTTATCGGCCTCGCGACGCCCAACTTCCTGCTCGCCTTGGTGATGCTGTATTTCGCCAAGGTCCAGTTCGGCACGTCGATCGGCGGTCTGATGGACGAATCCTACATCAGCCAGCCCTGGTCGGTCGCAAAATTTATGTCGATTCTGGAACATCTATGGATCCCGGTAATCGTGATCGGCACATCGGGAACAGCGGGTATGATCCGCCGGCTGCGCGCAAATTTGCTCGATGAGCTTGAAAAGCAATATGTGGTCACTGGGCGCGCCAAGGGCCTCGCGCCGCTTAAATTGCTGCTGAAATATCCGTTCCGCATGTCGCTGAATTTCTTCATTTCGGATATCGGCAGCTTGCTGCCGGCGATCATTTCCAGCGCGACAATTGTCGCCGTGGTGATCAATCTGCCGACCACGGGTCCGATGCTGCTCAACGCGCTGAAAAGCCAGGATATGTATCTCGCGGGGTCTTTCCTGATGTTTCTCGCCGCGCTGACCGTGGTCGGCGTGTTGATATCCGATTTGCTGCTGGCCGTGCTCGACCCGCGCATCCGGCTGGCGGGAGGGACCAACAGATGACCCCTCCGCAAGACGGATCAATCGGATCGACCATGGAACATTATGTTTCGCCGGAACCGTTTGAGCCCCATGCCGCCACCCGCCTGACTCCGGAACAGGAGCGCTATTACCTCGCATCACAATGGCAGTTGATGTGGTGGAAGCTTAAACGCCACAAACTAGCCGTCATATCGGGGCTGGTGCTGGCGGTGATGTATGCGTCGATTTTCATCAGCGAATTCCTTGCGCCCTTTAATTTACATACCCGCAATGCGGATTTCATATATTCGCCGCCCCAATCGGTTCATCTTTTTCATGACGGCGAATTTATCGGCCCGTTCGTGTATGGACGCGACCGCCATTTGAACATGCGGATTCTAAAGCGCGAATACACTGAAAACCCGAAACAGATACAGCGCTTGCGTTTTTTCTGCTCAGGCGACGGATACCACTTCTGGGGCCTGATCGAGATGAACTTCCATCTGATGTGTCCGGCGAAAGGCGGGCAGCTGTATCTGCTCGGCACCGACCGGCTGGGACGGGATGTCCTGTCGCGCATGATTTATGGCGCGCGCATATCTCTGACCATTGGGTTTATCGGCATTATCATCAGTTTTGGTTTGGGAATCGTCATTGGCGGCATCGCCGGCTACTATGGCGGATTGGTCGACAACATTATCCAGCGCGCTATTGAGGTGGTGCGGTCGTTTCCGGAAATCCCGCTTTGGATGGCGCTATCCGCTATTTTGCCGGTGACTTGGAGCCCGGTGCTGATTTATTTCGGCATCACCGTCATTCTTGCCTTGATCGACTGGACCGGGGTCGCCCGGAATGTCAGATCCAAGCTGCTGGCGTTGCGGGAAGAGGATTATTGCACCGCCGCCCAGCTGATGGGCGCCAAGCCGAGCCGGATTATCGGGCGGCACTTGGTGCCCGGCTTCATGAGCCATCTGATTGCGGCCGCATCATTGTCGATTCCCACCATGATCCTGGGCGAGACCGCCTTGAGTTTCCTCGGGCTTGGTCTCCGGCCGCCAATCACGAGTTGGGGCGTACTGTTGAACGAAGCGCAGAACATCAATGTCGTTGCGCTGTATCCCTGGTTGATGCTGCCGGTCGTGCCGGTGATCATTCTTATTTTGGCGTTTAATTTCTTCGGCGATGGTTTGCGCGATGCCGCCGATCCTTACAAATAAGGCGGATCGGTCATGCGTGTTGTGATTCTGACCACCCATTCGGTCCGCCGGCGCTTTCTGGTCCGTGAGTTGCGGAATTTTGCATCGGTCGAAAGAGCGTTTGTGGAGACGCGCGGCGCCGAGGCGCAGTTTGAAACGGATCATCCGTTCGAAGCCAAATGCAAGCCCCACGAAACGGATAGCTGGTTCGGCGGCAAGGCGCCGTCATTTTCTGAAATTGCCGATGTGGAATATTTCGAGACGCTCAATTCTCCGGATGCGGTCGAAGCAATTCGCGCCGCGCGGCCCGATATCATTATCGTCTTCGGCACGGGAAAATTATCGCGGGAAATCATATCGATTTGCCCGCGGGGCTGCGTCAATATTCATGGCGGCGACCCGGAGCAATATCGCGGGCTCGACGCCTCTTTATGGGCGGTCTATCACGGCGACTTCGGCGCGCTGATGACGACGGTTCAAATCCTGGCGCCGGAACTCGACTGCGGAGACATCGTCGCCCAACACGCCGTAACGGTGACCCCCGGCATGAAGCTGCACGCGCTTCGCCGGGCGGGAACAGAATCCGCGATTCCGGCGCTGCGCGATGCGCTGCGGGAATTCGCGAAGGATGGATCGATCAGCGGCCGGCCATTGGCGCAAAAAGGCCGGTATTATTCCCATATGCCATCGGTATTGAAAGAGATTTGTCTCAAACGTTTCGAACGCCACACCGACCGACTTCTGGAAGCGGCATGACAGGAGGCGCGGTGATCAATCCAGTCAGCGAACCGCATGATGTGGCCTTGCCGTCGTCCGGGCAAGATTACCGCTATCCGCGCCGCACCCTGATCGCGGCTTATCTGCGCGCCGCCGCCGGGTTGATCATGGTCGGCGTCCCATTGGTCCTGGGAGAACCCGGGAATGTGGCGTTTGTCATCCTCGGGAGTATTGCCCTGGCCTTTTTGGCCTACGGGATCAGGGCATGGCTGCGTGGCTTGGGCGGGGTCCGCGTTGATGGCGATGGAATTGCGATATTCGGGCCGCTTGCAGCCGGGGTGCGGTGGGCGGAAATGACCGGCGTGAAGATGAGTTATTATTCTACGCGGCGCGACAAAGACGAGGGATGGATGCAATTGGTCATTTCCGGGACCCAGGGAAAATTGACGATTGAATCGACACTTGAGGGATTTGCGGAAATCACCAGGCGGGTCGTGATCCAATCCAGAAAACGGGAAATCGAGCTGTCCCCATCCACTATCAACAATCTTAAGCCGCTGGGAATTCAATTGGAAATCCCAATGGCGCGGAATGAATAGGCGTCGCGTATGACTGATCTTTTGACCGTCAACGATCTCAAAGTGGCATTCGACGTCGGCGGCAGCGCCGTCAAGGCGGTCGATGGCGTTTCATTCCGCATCGCGCCTGGCGGCACGGTTGCGCTGGTTGGCGAGTCTGGGTCGGGCAAGACCGTCGTGTCCCATTCCATAATGGGAATTCTGCCCAAGACCGCGAATATTACCAATGGGGAAATTCTGTTCCGAGATCCGGAAACGCCGGATACCGTGATCGACATCGCCACGCTCGATCGCGACGGCAAGCGCATGCGTAACATTCGGGGCGGGCGTGTATCGATCATATTCCAGGAACCGATGACGTCGCTGTCGGCGCTGCATACGATTGGCGATCAGGTCAGTGAAGCGCTGTTCCTGCACCGCGACGTCTCGCGGGCCGAGGGAATGGAACTTACCGCTGAAATGCTTCGTCTGGTGGGATTTCCCGATCCCGCCAAGGCGTTGAAAACATATTCATTTGAATTGTCGGGCGGGCTGCGTCAGCGCGCGATGATCGCGATGGCGCTGGTATGCCGGCCGGCGTTGCTGATTGCGGACGAGCCGACCACTGCGCTGGATGTGACAATCCAGGCGCAGATCCTGAAATTGATCAAGGATCTCCAGTCCGAGCTTGGCATGGCGGTCCTGATGATCACCCATGACCTCGGCGTCGTCGCCAACGTCGCAGAGGAAATCGTGGTGATGTATCACGGCCAGGTTCTGGAAAGCGGCACCCTTGACCATATCTTCCGCCATCCGGGACATGATTATTTGAAAGCCCTGCTGAAGGCGGTGCCGCGCTTCAACATGAAACCCGGCGAGCGGTTGACTCCGCTGCGTGAAATCGAGCATGAAACCGGCCATCTTTTAACGTCCGTCGCGAGGGACAACGGCAGTGATGATGACGCCACGCCTTTGTTGGAAATCAAAAATCTTAGCAAGCGTTTCACGTTGCGCAAAGGAAGCTGGCTCGGCGGATCGGCGAGCGAGATTATCGCCGTCGATGATGTCAGCTTCCATGTCCATAGGGGCGAATGCCTAGGGCTGGTTGGCGAAAGCGGTTGTGGCAAAACCACATTGAGCAAAATGATCATGCGGGCGCTGAGGCCCGATACCGGGTCGATCCTTTTCAAGAATGGCGATAGGCAAATCGATCTCGCAGCGCTTAAGGAAAAAGAGCTGCAGGAATATCGCCGCCGCATTCAATTTATTTTTCAGGATCCGTTCGGGTCCCTGAGCCCGCGAATGACGGTTTTCGATATCATCAGCGAGCCGTTGAACATCCACAAGGTGGGTGACGCGGCGTATCGCGCCGAAATGGTCAAGGAACTGATGTCGCTGGTCGGGCTGGATCCGCGGTTCCTCAATCGCTATCCGCACAGTTTTTCCGGCGGCCAGCGCCAACGTATCGGCATCGCGAGATCACTGGCGCTAAAACCGGAATTGCTGATTTGTGATGAACCGGTTTCCGCGCTTGACGTTTCGGTTCAGGCCCAGATTTTGAATTTTATCAAAGATCTCCAAAAAGAGTTGGGCCTTACATATATATTTATCTCGCATAACCTGGCGGTGATCGATTACGTCGCCGACCGGGTCGCCGTGATGTGCGCCGGTCGATTGGTTGAAACCGCGCCGCGCGACGTTCTGTTCCGCAATCCGGTGCACCCCTACACCAATGCGCTGCTCGCCGCCGTTCCGGAACCGGATCCGGATTCGCCGCTTGACCTGTCGCTGCTAATGGAAGGGCGGGCATCGGCGCCCGAGGCATGGCCGGCGCCCTTTACCGTGACCCACGACAACAAGCTGCAACTCGTGGATCTCGGCGAAGAACATTTCGTGCGCGCGGAGTCAGCGGCGGCCGCAAGTCTAGCGATTGCAAAATGATTTCACGGCGCTAATACGATGAGATCGACCGGGTATTCGAGGCCTTCGACCCGGCGCTGACCACGGCGTTCCGGTTCCGCGTCGGCGCGGTATTCCTGGGCAACCGCCATTTCATAGGCGGCCGTATCGGTAAGAGCGCGCACTTTTTCGCTTTTCGTGAATTTTTCGAGCTTGGCGGACCGATTCACTGCATCGCCTATAACCGTGTATTCAAGCCGCGTGTCGTGGCCGACCGCGCCGAAAATGATTTAGCCCGTGGCGACCGCGACGCCA
>JAYZAW010000183.1:0-3533 GCA_036339495.1 Pseudomonadota bacterium
GGGCCGGAGCCGCCATTAAAAAGGAGATAAAATCATGGCGGACGAGAAAGACGTCGCCCATACGAGCGAAGCGGCAGCGGATATTTACGGAAACTGGCTTCAGGATTCGGCGGAATTCCGCAAGGATTACCGGCGGCGAATCACGGTGGTCAAAGGCAGCGAGATGCCGTTTGAGAATTCGCCGGACGGGTTGCTCAAGCACATGGTGCATGAAGACCTGAACACCACGGAATGCTGCCTCGATATCTATATGCAGTTTCTGGAGCCGGGCGGACAATCGGGCAAGAGCCGCAGGCTGGCCGAGCACATCTTCTTCGTGGCCGAGGGCGAAGGCTATGATTTGCACTGGGACGTGGATTTCGAAGTCGACGAAACCTTTCACTGGGGCTGGGCGGACGAGCCCAAGAAGTATGAGTGGAAGCGCGGCGATTTTGTTTTCGTGCCGGCCTATACCCTCAAGCAGCATTTCAACGTCAGCCCGGACAACGAGGCGCGGCTGATCGTGATGACCAACCGCATTTTCAAATCCATGGGTCTCGACTGGATCGAGCAGATCGAAAACGCCGGAACCTATGACGGCGATCTGCCGACCGAGCTTGCCGGCCCCGGCTGGGAGCCGGATTCACGAACCAAAAGCTGATCAATCAACTGGAAATATTTAGGAGGAAAAATGGGCCAGGGACAAGGAGTGCGGGAGGTCGGCTATGTCGATTGCCCCGGTGGGGGACAAGTTTATGTGGATGGCGCGACCGCATATATCGGCCATATCAAGGGACCGGAGGCGACCTCGGTAATTGATGTTTCCGATCCGAAAAATCCGAAAACGGCGAACGTCATAAACTGCAAGCACTCGGGAAGCCATTCCCACAAGGTGCGGGTGCAAGACGGCATCATGCTGACCAATTACGAATCGGTCGGCTATGCGGGCACGCCGGAAGCCGGATTCCGCGGCGGACTGAATATTTACGACGCATCCGATCCGTTGAACCCGGAGCCGATCAGCTTCTGGGAATGCGACGGGTCTGGCGTTCACCGCTTCACCTATGACGGGCGCTACGCCTATATCTCGCCGGAAATCGAAGGCTATAACGGCAATATCTGCATGATCCTCGATCTCAAGGATCCGAAGAATCCGGAAGAAGTCGGGCGTTGGCACGTGCCCGGCCAATGGGAAGCCGGCGGCGAAACCCGCGATTGGGGCGACCGCATGGCGCGCTGTCACCATCCCATGCGCATGGGCGACCGGCTTTATGTCAGCTATTGGCACGCCGGGTTCTATATCCTCGACATCTCCGACATGACCAAGCCGACCCTCGTGTCGGGCATGGATTGGAGCCCGCCTTTTCCGTGGCCGACCCATACCTGCCTGCCGATCCCGTTCGAAGTCGCCGGACAGCAGATCATGCTGGTGGCCGATGAAGACGTCGCCAAGCTGTATGACGCCGGCCCGTCCTTCATGTGGGTGGTCGATATTTCGGATGAGAAAAACCCGGTGCCGTTTTCCAGCTACCAGATCGAAGGTCTTGACGGCGGACCGACGCCGCCCATGACCGGCTGTCACCAGCCGGTCGAACTTGTGCGCGGCACGGATATCCCCTGCGCCTGGTTCGCCAACGGGCTACAGGTGCTGGATATCTCCGACCCGTTCCACGTCAAACAAGCGGCCTGGTACATGCCGGACGTGCCGCAGGGCTTCGACCGGGTGTCGTCCAATGACGTGTTCGAGGACGACCGCGGGCTGATCTACCTGCTCGACCGCAACCGCGGCCTGTCGATCGTCGAACGGGCCTAACCTCAAGGCAAGGCGATGCCCGAGTTCGTGATCGATACCCCCCAACCCGGCGACCGGCCGGGCTGGGGAGGTCTTTTCAGGGGGTATCGCCGACATTACGGGCGTCCCGATGACCCCGCCGTCGCCGATACCGTGTGGTCCTGGCTGGTCGATGGCGCAAATCCATTTGAAGGACGCGTCGCGCGAACCCCGTCGGGCGAACCCATCGGATTGATACTTTTCCGCGCCCTGCCGCGTCCGCTGGAAGGTAAAACCGGCGAAGCAGCAACAGATCAAACCGCTCTCAAGCATCCGCCCGAATCGCCACATCCATGTTGCCGATGGACTCAAACTCCAGATGCATCACGTCGCCGGCCTTGACCTGGCTGACCCCTTCGCAGGTGCCGCTCATGATGATGTCGCCGGGGTGCAGCGTATAGAACTGCGATCCCCAGGAAATCTGCCGGCGCAGATCCATGATCATCTGGGACGTGTTCGAAATCTGGCGGATTTCGCCGTCGATGGTCAATTTAAAATCCAGCACTTCCGGGTCGGCGATTTCGTCCGCCGTCACCACCCAGGGGCCGAGCACCGCATAGGTGTCGACGGATTTGCGGAAACTGCGGTCTTCCGGCCCGCGCACCACCATGTCGAGCGCGATGGCGTAGCCCGCGACGCAGCTCAGCGCATCGTCATAGGAAATATTGCTGACCTTCTTACCGATGATCAAGCCGAGTTCGGCCTCGTGATCGGTGCGCCGGTCGGGAAAGCGCAGCGCGACCCCCTCGCCCGGCCCGATCAGCGCGCTATTGGCCTTCAAAAACAGCCCCTGTTCCTCGATAGTGCGCGCCGGGCGGCCGCCCGATATTGCCTTGTCGGCCTGGGCCTCGGCGGCGTGCGCCTTGTAATTGGCCGGCGTGCCGATGATCTTGGTCGGGTTGGCCACCGGGCTCAGCAGTTTTACGGTGGACACCGGGACCGGCGTCGCCGCATCGGCGAGTTCTTCCATCTTGGGCCGCAGCGAATCCAGATTGGCGACCAGCGCGTCGCCCGATGCCGGATACGGATAGCTGGATGTGGGCAGGGAATCGATGATGGCCGAAACGTCATGGACGTTGTCGCCCCGCACGACCCCAATATTGTTATCGTTGTAACGGCAAAATCTCATGACATTTCCCTTGTTTCTTGGCGGTTATTGGAACTCGGCCAAATTGTATGCCGCAAGACCGCGCGGGTGAAGGGATTTCCCCGTCTTATCCCGCCCCGAGATAGGCTTCGCGGACTTTTGGGTCATTGGCCAGCGCTTCCGCCGTATCCGCGCCGATGATGTGGCCGTTGTCCAGCAAGTAACCGCGATCGGCGATCGCCAGACCCTGCTTGGCGTTCTGTTCGACCAGAAACACACCGACGCCGGTGTCCTTGATATGGGCCAGCGACCGGAACAGTTCGCCGCACAGCAACGGCGACAGGCCAAGGGAAGGCTCATCGACCAGCAGGATTTGCGGCGCCGACATCATCGCGCGCCCGATCGCCACCATCTGCTGTTCGCCGCCGCTCATGGTGCGCGCGGTCTGCTTGCGGCGTTCGGCCAACTGGGGAAACAGCGCGAAAACGCGGTCAAAACTTTCAGCGCGGGCGTTATGCGCGCGACGCGGATGGGACCCAAGCATCAGATTTTCATGCACGGTCAGATCGTCGAAAACGTCGCGCCCCTCAGGTACGAGATCAAGCCCGGCCTCGACGATCTCGTGCGCCGGCAAAC
>JAYZAW010000184.1:0-7525 GCA_036339495.1 Pseudomonadota bacterium
TCACCGCCAGACGATAGCGGCGGAACGACGGGTGCCGACCAAAATGCCGGTAACGGCGGCGGTGGCGGCGAAGGTGACGTACCTGGCGGCGGCGAAGGCGATGTACCCACCGGCCCGACAATGGTTGATAACGGACCGGAAGATATTATCGTCACGGAATTGTTCCGGCGGGAAACAGCCCCGGCATCGAAGATTATCCGGGTGACGTAAGTTTACTGGGCGGCGTCGAGATTGAAATTGGAGGATTGACTCCTGGGGCCAGGGACCCGATCCTCGACGATGGTTACGACCAGATTAATGTCATCGGAGAGCTCACCCTGGCAGGCATTCTGGATATCGTGCTGATCAACGATTTCACCCCCACCGCCGGCAATGAGTTCATAATTTTCACATTCGGCGCTCTCGCCGGCGGCTTCGAGACTATTAACGGCCTGGATTTCGCAGAGAGCTGCAGCTTCAATTACGTGGTCAACGACAACAACATCACCCTCGTAACCCAATGCTTGGAACAGATCATAGCGACCGTCCAAGAGACCCGGGTTCCGGAGCCCGGTATGCTGGCGATCTTCGGGTTCGGTCTTGTTGGCGTGGGCGCGATCAGGAGACGACGCCGGGCATCGTTTCCCCCCTCCATTGCCTGCGAACACGACGCCGCCCGAAAATACATTCCCGAGCGGCGTCTTTCATTTCAGTCCTTGAATGACGGATCGAGCCCTTCGGCAATCCGGTAATACATCGGCCAGTCGCGCTCGCCGATCGGCTTGTTGCCGCGCTGGCCCATCATCTGTTCATGGGTATGAACGCAGATATCTTCCGGCAGCCGGCGGATCGGCACGCCCATGGACAGCAATTGGACCTGGGTCCGGCAAGCGGTGACCAGGCCGTGCATGAAAGTAAACGCCTCGCCGATGGTGCGTCCAACCGTCAGCAAACCATGATTGCGCATGATCAGCGCGTGGCGGTCGCTGAGATCGGCGACGATACGCGGCGCTTCCTCGGCCTCGCTGGCAAGCCCTTCAAAGTCGTGATAGCCAACCTCGCCATGCAGCATGCAGCCCCCTTGGTCAAACATGATCAGCCCTTCCTCGGTCGCCGAAACCGCCGTACCGGCCATTTCATGGACATGCAGAACGCAGACGATCTCGGGCAGGCTTTTTAGGATTTCGCTGTGAAAGTTGAACCCGGCGGGCGCTAGCTTAACGTCGCCCCCGCTTAGAACGTCCCCCGCGAAATTGGTCTTGACCAAGCTCGACGCGGTAATCTCGTGCCAGCCGAGCCCAAGCGGGTTCATCAGAAACTCATCATCCGATCCCGGAATGAGCGCGGTGATGTGATTGCGAACCGTGTCGTTCCATCCGTAATGGTGGGCGGCGCGGAATGCCGCCGCCAGATTTAGCCTGGTTTCCCATTCCGCATCGCTGACCTTGCCGTGCAGCGGGATTACGTTGTCGTTGTTTGAAGCCGAATCCGGCATGTTTTTCTCCGTTTAAGTCAATCCATCAGTTTTGGGTAGTCGATATATCCACCCGCACCGCCGCCATACATAGTTGCGGGATCGGGCGCGGCCAGGTCGGCGTTTTCCACCAAACGGCGCGGCAGATCGGGATTGGCGATGAAGGGTCTGCCGTAGGACACCAGATCGGCCGCCCCGGCGTCGATGACGGCCTCGCCCCGCGCCCGGTCATAGCCGCTATTGACCATGACCGTACGGCTGAAAATTTCCCTGATGCGTTTGTAAAGCGCGTGACGGGCAGCCAGGAATTCTGTCACAGAGGCGTCCGGCGGGGCGGCACCCGGCGCGCTGACCTCGACCACATGCAGATAACCGAGGCCCAACGTTTCGAGCTCGGCGGTCAGGGCGATAAAGGTCGCCTCGGGGTCGCTGTCGGACATGGTGTTATAGGGCTGGAAGGGTGAAATCCGGTAGCCGACCCGGTCCGCGCCCCAAACGCCGATCACCGCCTCGACGATTTCCAATGGCAGCCGGATCCGGTTCGCCACGCTGCCGCCATAGATATCGTTGCGCTTGTTGGCCCCGTCACGGGTGAACTGATCGAGCAGATAGCCGTTGCCGCCATGGATTTCGACGCCGTCGAAACCGGCCGCGCGGGCGTTGGTCGCGCCGGTCCGGTATTGTTCGACGATGCCCGCCATTTCATCGGTCTCAAGCGCGCGGGGCGTCACGAAATCCCGCATGCCGTCCCACGTCATAACCGCGCCGTCCGGCTTGATCGCGGACGGCGCAACCGGCAGGGCGCCGCCGGCCTGCATCAATGGGTGGGAAATCCGGCCGACATGCCAAAGCTGGAGATATATCCGCCCGCCCGCGCTGTGAACCGCATCGGTGACCATGTGCCAGCCGGCGATCTGCGCATTGGAATAAATGCCGGGCGTCCCGGGGTTGCCAATTCCTTGAGGCGACACCTGGGTTGCTTCGGTCACAATCAGTCCGGCGCTGGAACGCTGGGCATAATAGGTCGCGTGCATGTCGCCGGGCGCACAATCCGCCCCGGCGCGGCTGCGGGTCATTGGCGCCATGACGACTCGGTTGGCGAGCGCCAGCCCAGCCAGATCATGGCCGCTCATGAGATGGGGGACGGCCATCAGCTTCTCGATTTCGCTATCTCGCCCTGGTACCAGTCGGAGACCTGCTCGCCGGTCCACATGAGAACGCCGGGCTTATCGAGAATGTAGCGGTAAAGTTCCTCAAGATAGCGGATCCGATGGGGCGCGCCGGTAATATAGCAATGCAGGCTGATCGCCATCACGCGGGTGATCTTCTCGCTCTCCTTATACAGGCGGTCGAACTGGTCGGTGGCGCGTTTCAGCAATTCGTCGGACGAATGATGCTGCAGGGCCATCATGGTGATGTCGTTGGTTTCCACCGTATAGGGGATCGAAACCATGGTTCCGTGTGCGGTTTCGATTTCCACCGGCTGGTCGTCGAGCACCCAGTCGGCGACATATTCGATCCCGGCTCCGGCCAACAAATCCACCGTGTCATAGGTTTCCGTCAGTCCGGGGCTTTCCCATCCCTTGGGCGCCTTGCCGGCAAATTTACGAATAACGTCGACGGTTTGCTGGATGGCGGCCTTCTGGTCGTCCAGCTTGTGCATCGGCCCCTGCAGGAAACCGTGCCCCATGAATTCCCAGTTTTCCTTGAGCGCCGCCTCGGCGATCCGGGGGTAGGTTTCGCAGACCGACCCGTTGATCGCCATGGTCGGCGTGATGCCGAATTCCTTCATGCACTCCAGCAGTCGCCAATAACCGACCCGCATGCCGTATTCGTGCCAGGCCCAATTCGGCAAATCAGGCATAAGCGGCTGCCCCATGGGCGGCGAGAGAACCGTTCGGGGCATATTGTTTTCGATGCCCCATTCCTCGACATTGACGATGGTCCAAACCGCCATGCGCGCCCCGTCGGGCAGCGTCAATGGCGGCCGGTCGACGATCGCCGAATAGGGAACCCGATCCTTGGGAAGTTTCATGCCTGCCTCTTTCACTCAAATTTTCGATTTTGCCCAACCTCGTCTAATGTCACAATATACCCGCTTCAGGTCGAATCCAATTTTTGGGAGCCCAACACATGATAGATGCCGCCATCGTCGGGCTGGGCTGGTGGGGCCGGGTTCATGTGCAATCCATCCAAGGCAAAAGCGACCGCATCCGCTATATCCGGGGCGTGACCAAGGAACTCGAGTTGGTTCGCGATCTCGAAGCCGATTACGACCTGCCTTTGACCACCGAATACGAAGACGTAATCCGCGACCCCGCGGTCCAGGCCGTGGTTCTGGCGACGCCCCATTCTTTGCATACCAGCCAGATCGTGGCCGCGACCGAGATGGGCAAGCATGTGTTTTGTGAAAAGCCGTTCGCGCTGAAACGGTCCGACGCCGAACGATCCATCCGGGCCTGCAACGACGCCGGCGTGGCGCTGGGCATCGGCCAGAACCGCCGGTTCTGGCCCGCGATCGTCGAAATCGGCCGCATGATCCGGGACGGCGAACTGGGCACGATCATGCATGTCGAAGGCAATTACAGCCACGACATCTTGGCCGACGTGCCGGCCGATAGCTGGCGCAGTTCCGCCGCTGAAACCCCGGCCGGCGGCATGACCGGGATGGGCATCCATCTGACCGACGCCTATCTGCATCTGGTCGGCCCGGTGGAAAGCGTTCACGCGCTCTGTGTCGACCGGGTGCTGGGCCGCGCGTCGGGCGATACGATCTCAGTCCTGCTGAAGTTTGAGAGCGGCGCGACCGGCTATATCGCCACCACGCTGAAGACCGCTTTTTTGTGGCATTTGCGGGTGCTCGGCTCGGAAGGTTGGGTCGAAAGCTATGCCGAGGACGAAATCACGTTCTGCAAGCTTGGCGGAACCCCGGAAAAGCACAGTTTCCCAAAGGTAGATTCGGTTTTGACCGAAATGGAAGCCTTCGCCGACGCCGTGGAGGGCATTGCCCCGTATCCGGTGCCCCAGGATCAAATCCTGCAGAATGTGTCGGTCCTTGAAGCCGTGTTCGAGGCGGCCGAATCCGGTAAAACCGTGCAGGTAAAATCGACCTGATTGTGATTGCCGTCACAGCGCCGTGACGGGAAGTTTGCAATAGTTCACGCGGGTCCGGGCAGGCCCAGCGACGGGAAAACGCATTAACAAGGTCTTGGAAAAAAGACCGGCGTTTGCTCCCGTCGCAAAATCGTCAGAAATTTCCCAGATAATCGCGCAATGCCGCCGTATAGGCTTCGGGCTGTTCCATGTTGGACAGATGGCCCGCGGGCGACAACTCCATGAATTTCGACCCAGCGACCTGCTTGTGGATCAGCTTCATGTTGTCGGACGGCGTCGCGATGTCTTCCTTGCCGCCGATAAACAGCATCGGTGTGTCGATTTCGCCCAGCCGGTCCTGGAAATTCAGCTCCTTGAGGGCATGCGCGCAGCCAACAAATCCGGCAACGGAGGTCGAGGCGACCATTTGTTTCATTTTTTCCAGGGTCGGCGAGTCCGACGCCAGCAAGGAATCCGAACACCAGCGTTCGACGGTCGGCTCCGCCATGGCGGCCATGCCGTTTCCCTGGACTGTCGCGATGCGGCCGTCCCAGGCGTCGCGGAATTCAGGGGGCGCATCGGCGCGGGTATTGGTCGCGACTGTGCCGAGCAGCCGGTCGGCGTGGTCCTGGGCCAGGCCGAACGCCGTCATGCCGCCCATGGAAAGCCCGACAAAGTGAGATTTTTCGATATTGAGTTCGTCCCACAGCGCGACCACGTCGCCGACCAGCATTTTCCAGTTGTAAGGACCCGCGACCGCGTCGGTGGCACCATGGCCGCGCTTGTCATAGCGCAGCATGCGGTAATCGTCCTTCAGCGCCTCGATTTGTACGTCCCACATGGAGAGATTGGTTGCCAGCGAATTGGAAAAGGTGATCCACGGCGCACCTTCGCGGCCATCGATGGCGCAGTTGAAGGAGACGCCGTTGACGGTGATCTTCTGGACGGGCATGTCTGGTTTCCCTGCATGAGAATTGTGTTCGGATTTGCGCAAGAATACGCAAGCTGACCTTGTGAGTCACGACGGCGGCAAATTCAGATCGATGTTTTTTCGAATCCGGCTATGAAATCGCGGTCTACCACCCTATTTTCATCTCTGGCGTCGATTTCCGGCGCGCATCACTAAACAGGAAGACCGATGGCCTCTATGGCGGCGTATTTCAATCGTGACGCAAGGGTCATTGGGCTGATCTGTTTCCCCCACGGTTTGAGCCACTTCTACTACATGGTCCTGCCGCCCATGTTCATTGTTCTCAAATCCGCCTACGATCTGACATTTACGGAACTTGGCGCGGTCATGTCGGTTTTCGCCGGCGTGGCGGCCTTCGGTCAGACGCCGGTCGGGTTTCTGGTCGACAAAATCGGCGGCCGGCAGGTGCTGATCTGCGGATTATTGGTCGAATCGATCGCCATCGGTTCTTTCGGCCTGGCGGATGCATATTGGCAGTTCTTGCTGTTCGGCGCGATCGCCGGCATGGGGCACACGGTCTATCACCCGGCGGATTTCGCGATCATGACGTCGCTGGTGTCCAACAAGCGCATGGGACGGGCATTCGGCATTCACTCATTTACCGGTTATCTGGGATTTGCCGCCGCGCCGGTCTTCATGACCGGCATCACCGAACTATGGCACTGGAAGGCGGCCTTTCTGCTGGCTGGGGCCCTAGGGTTATTGGCCGCGGCATTGTTATGGCTGAATAGCGGATTGCTCCACGAAATGGGCGCGGATTCCGGCAGACCCGCAAAAACCGCGGAAGCCCCGGCATCAACGGACCGCCAATCCCCAATTAGTCAGGGAATCATTTTTTTGTTGAGCGCGCCAATTTTGGCATGCTTCCTTTATTATGTCCTGCACCAGATGGGAAATGGTGGCCTACGGACCTATTTAATTCCGGCGCTGGAGGAACTCTACGGCGTGTCGCCGGTGCTCGCGGGCTCAATTTTGACCGGGCTGATGGTCGGAACGGCGGGTGGAATCCTCAGCGGCGGGTTTCTCGCCGAGCGCACTGGGCCGCAGATCTGGGTCGCCTGCATGACACTGTTGCCCTCTGCCCTGCTGATCGCCCTGGTCGGGTCATTCCACATGCCGGCGATTGTTATCGGCATTGTCATTACCGCGGCGGGCTTTTTGATGGGCCTATTGGTGCCTTCCCGAGACCTGCTGCTGCGGTCCGTGACGCCGGATGGCTCCATGGGCAAGGTCATGGGTTTTGTCTCCACCGGCTCGAATGTCGGCGGCACCATAATTCCGGTAACGCTGGGCGTGATAATGGATCATTCGGATCCACGCTATATTTTCTGGATTGCGGCGGGTATGGTCGCCGGGGCTCTGTTCACGTTCATCACCGTCAAGGGCTTCGCCAAGCAACAATATGATCGAAATTAAAATTTATTTCATCGCGGCGAATTTATTTTATAGGCCAAATCCGGCAATTTTCGATTACATCGAATACTTATCAAACTAAGCGAATTTTCAATTCCGCCGAAATTGCGGACCAGCGCATACCTCAATCAAATTATTCCCGATGGTGAAGAATGGTTCACCCTGCCCACTCCCTTCCTCGGACTTCCATCGTCATGGCGGCTGGCGTCCTGCCGGTCACTGCCCCGCCAGGACCAGGACCGATCTTGGCACGGATCGCTCAATGTTTGCGTTGAATAGTTTTATTTTCGATTTATCGATCGTCTGTTTTGTCGGGCTTCTTTGCTGGGCGGCGGTTTCCGATATTTCCCGTTTCATAATTCCCAACACAATATGCCTCGGCATTCTGGTGTTGTTTCCGGCCTATGTGCTGTCCGCGCCCGGACCGGTCGACTGGCTCGGAAATGCTGTCACCGCATCAATCATGTTTGGCGTCGCATTTTTATTTTTCGTTTTCCGTCTGACCGGCGGCGGCAACGTGAAATTACTGGTCGTGGCGTCCTTGACCCCAAGCTCAATTAAACTTGACCGTGCTGGCGCTCACGGCGCGAACAGTC
>JAYZAW010000185.1:0-3464 GCA_036339495.1 Pseudomonadota bacterium
GAGGGAAATGGATAGGTGCCGCCATGTCGGACATGAAATTGGTATCGGTCAATGTGGGGCTGCCCAAGGAGGTCTCCTATGTGGACCGCCGCGGTCACAACAAGACAACGACAACCGGCATCTTCAAGCAACTTGTATCGGAACGCGTGATGCTGCGTACGCTCAATCTCGACGGCGACCGCCAGGCCGATTTGAAAGGTCACGGCGGCGTCTACAAGGCGGTCTACGCCTAGGCGATCCGTCGGGCAAGAGGGAAGTTGCAAGCGAAGCGGCGCATTGTTAATAATTTCCGACACACGCCTACGCGACCGGAACGACGGATTACCGAGGCTTTCGGGCGGCGTCGCGCACGGCTCACGATGCCCGCATCGCCTCGCCGCGCGCTCCTAGCCGAAAACCTCGGTAAGCCGTCTCTATGAGTCTTCATCAACGCTCCTCGGTATGAGACACAGTCTGGGCGAGGGAACATTAAATTTCGATTATTGCGCCGTCTTACGCGGTGATCGGGCGTTCCGTCGATCCCGCTTCCAGAATACATTTCACAGGAAAACGAATCGTTACGGTCGTTCCGACGCCGACCGTGCTCTCAAGGTCCAGCGAACCGCCGTGTAATTCGACGATGAAGACAGACCGAATATTTTCCTATAACAAAATTCCTATTTCCAGATTGGGGCGCCACTGCCCGGAAGCCCATATTCCGCCCATCTGTTGGTAACCTGGTCTATAATATTGTCCGACATGCGCAACTTGCGGCCCCATTCGCGGGTGGTTTCCGGGCTGATTTTCGCGGTGGCGTCGATGCCGAGTTTGGACCCCAGCCCGGTTTCCGGCGACGCGAAGTCGAGATAATCGATCGGCGTGTCCTTGATCGTCATGGTATCGCGGGCCGGGTCCACGTTGGTGGAAATCGCCCAGATGACATCTTTCCAATTTCGCGCATCAATGTCGTCATCGACCACGATCACAAACTTTGTGTAGGTAAATTGGCGCAGATAGGACCACACACCCATCATGATCCGGCGCGCGTGGCCGGGATATGATTTCTTGATAGACACCACGGCCACCCGGTAGGAGCATGCCTCCGGCGGCAGCCAGAAGTCCCTGATCTCGGGGAACTGCTGGATCAGGAGCGGCAGAAACACATCGTTCAGCGCTTCGCCCAGCACCGACGGTTCATCGGGCGGGCGGCCGGTGAAGGTGGACAGGTAGATCGGATCGCGCCGCATGGTGACCGCCGACACCGTAAAGACCGGAAAATTCTCGACTGAATTATAATAGCCTGTGTGATCCCCATAGGGGCCTTCATCGCCGGTTTCCGACAGCGACACTTGGCCTTCGAGAACGATTTCCGCATTGGCCGGTACCTTCAGCGGCACGGTCTTGCAACCGACCAGTTCGACTTTCTTGCCTCGCAACAGACCGGCGAACTGATATTCCGACAATGTATCGGGCACCGGCGCGACCGCGGCGATGATGGTGCCGGGGTCGGCGCCGATCACCACCGCGGCGGGCATGGTTTCGGCCTTGCCGTCTATTTTGCCGGCATGGTGTTGCGCGCCGCCGCGATGGCGCAACCAGCGCATCAGCGTGGTGTTGCGTCCGGTGACCTGCATGCGGTAGATGCCGAGATTGAAATTATTATCCTCATCCGCCGTCACCACCAAGGGCCAGGTGATCAACGGCGCGGGCTCGCCCGGCCAGCAGCCCTGGATCGGCAGCTGGGCCAGATCGATATCGTCGCCCTCCAGCACGACATCGTGGACCGGCGCGCGCGAAATGGTCTTGGGTTTCATGGCCAGCACGGTTTTCAGCAGCGGCAGCATGCCGACGGCCTCGCGCACGCCTTCCGGCGGTTCCGGCTGGCGCAGAAAAGCCAGCTGTTCGCCCAACTCGCGCAATTCGGACGGCTCGCGCCCCATGCCCCAGGCGACCCGTTCCACGGTGCCGAACAGATTGGTCAGCATCGGCATGGACGACGGCTGCCCGTCGGCGCGGATTGGATTCTCGAACAATACCGCCGGTCCGCTCTCGGCCAGCAGACGGGTCTGGATTTCGGTCATCTCCAGCGCGGTCGAGACCGGCGCGGTGACGCGGACCAGGCGTCCGGCAGTTTCCAGACGATCAATAAAATCGCGAAGCGAGGAATAGGCCATGTTGGAATAACTGTCCCTAATTGATGCCGTCGGCTATTAATGCCGTTCAACGGTCAGATTGTTTTCCAGTCAAAGTATATGCCACACCGAATAGTCCACGCAAAATCCTATCCGTTTCCGATCCCCGGCGCCTCATTTGTCTATGATAACGGCACGACCCGAACGCTTGATCCCGCAACCATGGACCTGACCGGCCGCACGCCGGTGCTGGCCGCCGGGTCCAACCAGTCGCCGGAACAGATCCACCGCAAATTCGGCGAACTGCCGGGCGATGTGGTGGTCCTGTCGCAGCACGGCCGGCTGCATGATTTCGACGTGGTCTATGCGGCCCACCTGGCCGGCTACGGATCAATTCCGGCGACTTTCCAGGCCTCGCCCGGCACGGCGGTGACGGTGTTCGTGCAGTGGCTCGATGGCACACAGCTGGCCCGAATGCATGAGACCGAGGGCAGTTACAGCTATGACTGTCTCTCCGGCATTCGCATCGAACTGGATGACGGCGAGGAAATCCTGACCGAAGCCTTCGCCTATTCCGCCAAGGCAGGCTGCCTCAACCGGTCCGGCGGCCCCGCCGGCCTGGCCGAAATCTCCGCCACGGGACGGACATTCCCTGAATTCACCCAATCCGAAATGCTAAGCCATCTACGAGATCAGTTTGCGCCGGGCGATAATTTGGGTCGTTTTATCCTGGACCACGTCACCAATCAGGACACCCGCCGCGCCCGCGGACAAGCCATGGCCGCCGACGCGCTGCCGCTTTTGTTTGAACGCCGGGTTGTCGATATGCTTTAATGCGCGCGGATGACTCCAGCGCGTCTTATCGTTCAGCCGTCAGTATATGTGCGCGAATTCTTCCAGCCACCGGGCCGTGGCCAAATTTCTCGGCGATGGCCTGCGTCGCCTTTTCGGTGACTCGGCCAAGCAGACTTGCGTCGCGGGATTCAATCTCATTTCGCAAGGGCGCTCCCTCGCAATACGCGACGGCTGGATCGCGCGGCGACGGGGCGGAGCTGATTTCTTCCAGCGTGTCGACCGATACGCGGGAAAACCCGGCTTGGCCCAAATCATCCCGGATCATTTTTACATCGTGATATCCATGCGGTGTACGGGGCAGAAAACCCGGAGGACCATCGGGAAAATCAAGGCTGCCGTTTCCGTGACAATGTGGCAAACTCGTTTGCCTCGATACGGTCCCAGACGCTGAAGATGAATTTGTCGCCGGGCTTTTGGGCCCGCCGAGCCTCGGCTTAGCCGGCTATTCTGTTTGGGAAAAACATTACGCCGAACTGGTAAACGACAACATCAAATGCC
>JAYZAW010000186.1:0-3427 GCA_036339495.1 Pseudomonadota bacterium
ATCCTCGGCCAGCGTCATGGCGAGTGATCGCGGCAGGAACGGGCAGTTCTTCACCTGTTCGGACAAAGATTCCCTGACCTGCTGTTCGACGTCGCGCGCCATGATCTTGAGAATGCCGATGGCGGCTCGCTCGGTCATCCCGCCGTGGGCGAACTCAGCCGCAACGGCGGCCGTGGATTGAGTTCGGATGGCAGGGGACGATTTGGCGAGCAATTTCCCAGCCTTTTTTACCCCTGGCTTCCGCCGGCGCGCTTTGTCGAAAATCCATGCTTCGCTGTGCTCCCACCGCGCGCAGGTACTTTCGTCTCACGATCGGTGCCGCCAATGTCCTGTTGTTAGAAAAGCGCGCAAATTTTAAAGTGGGATAAAAAATTCCCCTCAAAATCACGGTATTCCGGGAATTTTTCAACGACTTATTTTGGAGAATTTTTACGCTAGGACGATGGTTTGAGTTATTTTGACTTAATTGCAGTGTTTGTAACCGTGAGGTGTTGGGATGTCGGACACCGGAAATGCCGGAAAATACACGCCAAGTTTGGAGGGATTGCTTTGTTTTTCGGCAGCCTTGCCGAGATTTCTGTCCGGTGAGGATACGCCGCGAAATTGGCTGGAAGCCTGTCTCGAAACCATTTCGGCACGCGAAAAGGACGTCAAGGCTTTCACATTCCTCGATGCCGAGGGCGCGCGGAAGGCGGCCGATGGCTCAAGCCGGCGTTATAAAAACGGCCGGCCGTTGTCTCCCCTCGACGGCATGCCGGTGGCCTTCAAGGATGTGTTCGACATGGCGGGAACCAATACCGGCCATGGCAGCCCCCTGTTCGCGGACAATCACACCAGATGGGATGCGGCGTCGGTCTGGCACATGCGCCAGGGTGGCGCGATCATGCTGGGCAAGACGGTCACCACCGAATTCGCCTTCGCCACACCCGGCCCGACCCGCAATGCCTGGGATCTGAACCGGACGCCGGGCGGATCTTCGAGCGGATCGGGCGCCGCCGTGGGCGCGTCGATGGTTCCGGTGGCGACGGGGACTCAGGTACGGGGATCGGTCTTGCGACCCGCCGCGTTCAATGGCACATATGCACTGAAGCCGTCCCATGGCGCGATCACCACTCTGGGTGGTTTCCCCTCCGCGCCGAGCATCAATCATCTTGGTATCATCGCGGGCTCGCTGTCGGACATGTGGATTACCGCCTACTGGCTGTCACGCAATGCCGGCGGCGAGCCGGGTCATCCAAGTCTGGTGGGCGAACCCGGGTTGCCGGCGGCGAGAAAGCCCGCCCGGCTCGCTCGCCTCGATACGGCGGGCTGGGAAGAGACGCCGGAGGATGTCCGCGAAATCTTCAATGAATTCGTCGATCGGCTGGCCGCGCGCGGCGTCGAGATTGTCAGCCGCCGCGATGATCCGGAGCTCGAGGCGTTCGAACGGGATCTGATTGAAACGCGCGATGCGATCGATCTGATTTTGACCTATGAAGGGCGCTGGCCGCTGATGATGTATGCGCAGGCCGCGCCGGACCAGGTCGGGGAACGGATCGCCGGCCGCGCGGTGGCCGGGGCGGAATGTTCCCCCGACGATTATGCTAGGGCGCTTGAATGGGCGGAAGAATTCCGCGCTCGCCATCTGGCCCTGTCGGCGAAATACGATGCCATGGTGACCCTGAACCAAATCGCCGCCGCGCCGGTCGGCATTCCCGTCGGCAATGTCGTGTATGGCGAAGCCTCGAGCCTGTTGCGGACGCCGGCGCTGAACCTGCCACTATTGGCCCATCAGGACATGCCGCTCGGCATTCAGCTGTTGGGGTATTACCGGCGCGACTTCGATCTCACCGCCGTGGGGCATTGGATGCTGCACGCCACATTCCGCGACGAGGACTAATCATGGCTGATTTGAACCTGACCATTGCCTGCGGCCCCTACGACCGGATGGAGGCGATCCATCGCGGCGAGATCAAGCCCGAGGGCATCGAGGCGACCTATGTGCCGATCCTATCGCCGCCGGAGATATTCGCCCGCATGGTCAAGGGCGGCGCCTTCGATGTGGCGGAAATGTCGTTGTCCCATTACTTCACCATGAAGACCCGCGACACGTTTCCATTTATCGCCCTGCCGGTGTTCCCGTCGCGCGTGTTTCGTCACGGTTTTATTTTCATTAATTGCAATTCGGGAATCGCCACGCCAAGGGATCTCGCCGGCAAGCGCATCGGCGTCGCGGAATACCGCCAGACGGCGGCGGTCTGGATACGCGGCATTCTGACCGAGCAGTACGGCGTCGATCTGTCGGGTGTGCAGTGGGTCGAAGGCGGGGTCAATGGGCCTCGGCGCGAAGACGACGACATGGACTTAAGGCCGCTCGGCCGGCTCGCCATTGAGACCATCGGCGAGGGTGGCGCCTTGAGCGATTTGCTGGCGCGGGGCGAAATTGATGCGCTGATCGGCGCCCGCCGCCCCGCCGCTTTGGATCAGTCAGAAGATGTCATCCGCCTGTTTCCAAATTACCGGGAGGTCGAGCGGGATTATTTTCGTGAAACCGGAATGTTCCCGATCATGCATACGCTGGTGATGCCGGAAGAATTGTTCCAGGACCAGCCATGGGTTTCGGAAAGTCTCTATAAGGCATTTGTGGCGTCGAAAAATCTGGCGTTGGAGCGCATGCGGTTTTCCGGCGCCATGCGCTACATGACGCCTTGGCTGTTCGACGATCTCGATGAAATCGACTCGCTGTTCGACGGCGATCCATTCCCCTATGGGGTCGATGCCAACCGGACCACGCTGGACGCCTTTGCGCGATATCTGCTCGACCAGAATTTTGTCGACGCACCCATCGGGCTTGACGGACTCTTCACGCCGATCATCGGCTGGCAGGAATAAGGCTGAAATCAAGTCGCGGTTTCGGCCACGATCAGACTCTGAGGTCCGGCCAACGGCTTGTGTTCCAGCATTCTCCAGCCGGTGTCCGCGAGCCAATCGCATAGCTCCGTTTCGCTGTAAACATCGCCTTCGCCGGTGGACAGCAGGAATTCACCGGCCATCAACGCCGCAAAGTGCGGCTCCGTATGGTATCGTCGGTCCAGAAATCAGCAAGCAGCAGTCGCACGCCGTCAGCCACGCTGTCGCGGGCGCTCCGCAGCAAGGCCTGATTGTTTTCCGGCGAGAACAGATGCATCACATTGGCGATGAGAATTACGTCGTGTCGGCCGGGTAGAGGATCCTTGATAAAATCGCCGTCGACCATTTCAATTCGGCCGCCGCCGTCGACATCCGCCAGGTTCTTGCGGGCAACGGCGGCCGCCGCCGGCAGCTCAAACAATGTGCCGTCGAGATCGCCAAACCGATTGATGATAGCGGCGAGCCAGGATCCTGTTCCCCCGGGCGATGTCGAGAACGCGCCGATGGCGATGAAAGTCGTATGTTTCGGGCAGTGCCC
>JAYZAW010000187.1:0-3530 GCA_036339495.1 Pseudomonadota bacterium
CCGCCGAACCCCAGGATCGCGCATGTCGAGTCCGCCATTCGCCGTGTCGGCGCGAACTGGTTGAAAGCGCCATCGCGCATGGCCGCGTGTTCGCCGGACAGCCGCTTGCCGGCGGCGAACGCCATGGCGACGACATGTTCGGCCATGGGTTCGGCATAAACACCCGGGTTGTACGCCACCGGCACGGCGGCGGGCAGAGTCGAAAACGGGATGTGGTCGACGCCGGCGGTCAGGGCCTGGATCAGCCCGACATTCTCCAGATTTCCCCGCTCGTCCTCGGTCAGCTCTATGCGCAGGTTTCCGACGATCAGAACTTCGGCCTCGGCCACCGCGCGGGCGGCATCGTCGTGCCCGTCGGCGGCGAACAGCAGTTCCGCCGCTCCGCCGAGACTTTCGCGATAGATGGCGCGCAGCGCGTCGCCGATTTTCTTTTGCGTAATGAAGACCAGGGGAAGGTTCATGAAGCCTCAGACCTTGAACGACGCCAGGACTTCCTCGGCGAACAGCTCTTCCACCTTGACCTTGCGGTGGCACACACCCTGTTCGAAGCCATATTGCAGGAATGCTTCCAAAGTCGTTCGGTTGGCCTCGAGCCCGTAGGGGAAAAAATCCGTCCCGAACAAATCGCGCGCCTTGTGGGCAGCCTCGAAACACCAGGCAAACGGGAACCGGGTCGCGGTGAATTCCTGGGCCCGGAACATGGAATTGTTCTTGGCCTCTTCGAACGCCTTGAACAAATTCTGCGCGATCCAGCGGTTCTCCCTATACACGTCGCCGCGCAGAGCGATTACATGCATGATCGGGAAGATCCCGGTCTCACGGTAATATTGCTCCTCGATTTCGCGGTAATTAGGGTAGAGCTGAACGATATCGGGGCTGCCGTCTTCGAACGGCCCCGGCGGGTGCGCCGCCATCACGCAATCGATCTCGCCCGACATCAGCATGCCGGTCAGAGATTTTTTCGGCATCGCGGTATATTTCACGCCGTCCGGCAGTTTCAGCGTCACCTTTTCCTGGCGGCCCGGATCGTTGACGCCGGCCTGCAACCATTCGACGTCCTGCAAGGCCACGCCCATCTGATGGACCATCCAGCCGCGCGTATAGATCGACGCGGTCTGGGCCCATTCGGGAATGCCGATTTTTTTACCCGCCAGATCGCGTGCGTCTTTAATTGGGCTGTCCTTCAGCACGAACAGCGACGACTGGCGGAACACGCGGGACGGAAACACCGGGATCGCGGTGATGCTGTCATCATTCTGGGATTTCAGCGAGATGTATTTGCCCATGGACATTTCCGAAACGTCCCATTCGCGGAACTTGGTGAAACGGAAAAACGTTTCCTCGATACTGAGCCGAAGATAGTTGAGGTCGATCCCCTCTGCCTGGATATCCCCGTTGGTGAAATCATTGAAATGATCATATTCGCTGGCCGCGAAGGTAAGCGGTAATTTCGACATCCCGGATTTTTCCTTTTCAGTATCGCCTCGTCGGGCCTCGCCCGATTGGTTATGGAGTCAGTCTTAGCCTTAATGACCCCATTTGATAAACGACAAAAGCTCGGTTGTGCTGCTGCATGGATAGACTCTTTGTGAGCGAGACCGTAGGATTTTCCAATTACCAATTTGAAGGATTGGTCGCAATGGCCGAACGGCGCCCGGAACGAAGACTAGCGGCGATCCTGGCCGCCGACGTGGTCGGGTACAGCCGTCTCATGGGCAAGGACGAGATTACCTTGCGGATCGCCGCAATTATCGAACCCGCCATCGAACATTCCGAGGAGAAACGTCTCGCCGCCAAAGCGCCCAAAGACCTGGGCGCTTGGGATCTCTGTATTCAGGGTTTTTCGCAGGTCTACCTGGGGACTAAGGAAGCCAATGCGACGGCGCGCGCGAAGCGACTCGGCAGCGCTCTGACTACATTGAATCTCACGTCGTGTTGGCAACGGCCCTTGGATATCTCGATCGAACTGACGAAGCCATCCAGACAGTCGGCGAATTTCGCAACGAAGCCTGGGACTATGCGGAAAATCATCAATTCTGGGGCAACGAGACCAAGCGGCAATTTCTGGAAGGTCTCAGGCGGGCAGATTTGCTAGATTAGGTTCGCCCTTCAGTCCAAAATTATAACGGAGGCATTTATGCACCCCGACACTGGCGCCGGTCCGCAACGGGAATTTCACGATCGGATTGCCGCGCGCAATCTGGCGGCGCTTTGGGTTGCGCGGCGCGGGGTTGATATGACCAGGCCGAGATCGCCCGCCGTGGCCGCCTTGTGGCGCTATGACAAAATCCGGGCCGATATTACGGAGGCCGGCGAGATCGTCCGCGCGGAGGATGCGTTCCGCCGGGTGCTGGCGCTGGAAAACCCGGCCTTTCCCGGCGAGATGCGCATCACCAACACGCTCTATGCCGGGCTGCAGCTGGTCCGGCCGGGCGAGATCGCGCCGTGCCACCGCCATAGTCAGACGGCGCTGCGGTTCGTCGTCGAGGGTGATGGCGCCTATACCACGGTCGATGGCGAACGGGTCCGGCTCAACCGGGGCGATTTCGTGATCACGCGGAACTGGTCGTGGCACGACCACGGCAATGAAGGTGACCGGGACGTGGTCTGGCTCGACGGGCTCGATGCGCCGCTGGTCGAATTTCTCGACACCATCTTCCGCGACAACTATCCGGACCCGGCCCATCCCCTGACCCAACCCGAAGGCATTGCTGCCGCGCGCTTTGGCTCCGGCATGCTGCCCATGGGATACAAGCCGGAGGATATCCACTCCCCCATTCTGCGCTACCCCTATTCGGACGCGCGCGCGGCGCTGGAGAACATGGGTCGCGCCAAATCCGACTGGGACGACTGCCACGGGTTGAAGATGCGTTATATCAACCCGGCGCACGGAATCGACGCCATGCCGACCATGGCCGCCTTCCTGCAATCCCTGCCCAAGGGTTTCACCGGCGCACCCTACCGGTCGACCGACGGCGCGGTGTTTTGTGTGACCGAGGGAACCGGCCGATGCATCGTCAATGGTCAACTATATGATTGGGGCCCAAACGATGTCTTTGTCGTCCCCGGCTGGCACGAATACCGCCTGGAAGCCGACGAAGACGCCATCCTGTTCAGCTTCTCCGACCAACCAGTGCACCAAAAGCTGGGGCTGTGGCGCGAGGAACGGGGTGATGTTTAAAATAATTCCTGAAACCCGGGGCAAGAGGCCACAGTGAGTTACGAAATCATCGGCGTTCATCCGATATCGGGCGCTATCGGCGCGGAGATCGGCGGCGTCGATCTCACGACGTTGAACGATCAAACCTTCCAGGAAATTCTTCGCGCTTTCCACGAACATCTGGTCATTTTCTTTCGCGATCAGACACTCAGCCCGGAGCAGCAGATCTCCTTTGCCCATCGGTTTGGCAAATTCGGATTTTACCCATTCGTGGAGGGAATGAAGGCGCATCCGAAAATCGTCGAAGTCCGGAAGGAACCGGAGGAAAAGAAAAAATTTGGCGGGGTCTGGCATTCCGATACCGCATATC
>JAYZAW010000188.1:0-4190 GCA_036339495.1 Pseudomonadota bacterium
CCAGGACCACGCGGTGCAGGAAAGCATGGGCCCCATCATCGACCGCAGCCGCGAAAACCTCGGGACCACCGACAAGGCGGTCATTATCACCCGGCGGATCCTGCTGCGAGTTCTGAAGGAACTGGACGAGGGCATCGATCCACCCGGCGTGGGGACCAACTACTACGATCTGCGGGCGATAGAACGCTTCACCGACGGCGACACGTGTTGGCGTGACATGCTGAAGGATTTCAATGAATCCGGTACGGTGACCGCGCACGAGCAGGAAGCCGCGCCGGTCTAACCGGAATATCCGAACTGACGCATGACGCCCGGAACCCGAAATAGGTGTGTCAAGGTCGAAAAATTTGCCGAATTTCGTTCGAAAACAGATTGATCAATGCCACCGGACCGCGCCCTTTTACATACCGCTCGAACAGATTCAGTTCCAACTTTCCCTTGCATTCCGATGACCGAAGAGCCGGCAAGATCAGGGACAGATCAAATTCGCCTTGCGACAGGGTGTCCCGACCGACCACCCGGCCATGCTCGAATTTCAGATTGCACAGCTGGATGAGACCGATTTAATCCGGACTGTCTCGCAGGACGCTGGGCAGAACCGGGTCCCATCAGCTATGATAAAGGTCCAGGATCAGCTTGGCATTGGCATGGGGCGCGATAATTTCGAGCCCATGGCCGCATGAATTGATGCCGCCCTTGGTTAGAAGGTCGCCGGGATAAACCGGCTCCAGCCCCAATAAAACGCCGGCAGCCGCGGCGCGCGCGGCGAGATTCGCTAATCCATCCCGCACCCGTCGGTGCGCCTCCGCTACCGGAAGGGGCGGGGTTCCCAACCCCCCCGGCGATAACGCATAAAATGTCGGCGTTCAGGTCCGCGGCGGCGTCGATCATTTCTTCATTTGAATATTGAATTTGGTTCGGGTCGCCCACGGTAAAAATTCCGGCGCTGTTCAGCGATGACACGGCAAGGCCGTGGTCGTCGAGGCAGGATTTGACGCCCGCAAGCCCCAATTCGGCGATCGCGGCCCGCGTAACGCCGACCAAAGTCATTCCAGCCCGCCGCACTGCGGTCGCGAAACGGGGAAAGGACAGTTCGTCGCCGCAAATATAATAATTCACCGACAAATCAAGAGCCATGTGTCATCTCACTCTTCCTATCGGTCAATCCGCTTCAATCCCCCAGCGCCGCATTCACCTTCGGCATGACTTCCTCCGCCATGAGCCGCATGGAGCGTTTGCCGAGGTCCGCGTCGCGCCAGTCGTGGCCGGTATAGATCAGGGTACCGAAGGCACCGATCTCCTCGCGGAAGGCGAGGATCTGGTCGACCACGGAATTGACCGTGCCGGCGATAACCTGGGTTTCCAGCGAATGCGCGACCGAGACTTCATCATCGAGCTGGTCGGCGCTCGATTTGAACAAATCGTAGCGCTTGCCCTGGGTCAGTTTAGTGATGATGGAATGGAAATAATGACCGTAGGAACCATCCACTGATTTGGCATAGTCGCGGGCGGTGTTTTCGTCGTCGGCGACGAAGATGCTCTTGGCGACGCGCCAGCCGGACGGGTCCTCGGGGCGGCCCGAATTACGCAGGCCCTCGAGATATTTCGGTAAGTGGGTTTTCACTAGCCGGGCCTGCACATAATTGGAGGACACCGGCGTCCAGCCCCGCTCGGCGGCCAGCGTGATGCCGTGTGAGTTGGGGGCAAGCGCTGTCACGATGACCGGCGGGTGTGGCTGTTGCAGCGGTTTGGGCGCGATCCCCATGCCGATTTCCGGCAGCAGCGAGCGCGCCGTGGTGGTCTCGTAATAATCGCCCTTGAGCCCGTAGGGCGCGTCCCCGGTCCACAGCGACAGGATATGATCAAACGCCTCGATCATCTTGGCGTTGCGGTCGAGATCGAGATTGCCGAACATTTCGATATCCGACCGGACGCCGCCCGGCCCGATGCCGAAGATATAGCGCCCGTCGAGCAGATGATCGAGCATGGCGACCATGCCCGCGACCGTCGCCGGATGATAGCTCGGCAGATTGATCACCGCGCTGCCGAGCCTGATGCGCGGCGCATCGCGCGCCAGACTTGCGAAAAACATCAGGCTCGAGGTGATCGGCTCGGCGAGATCGGTGTAATGCTCGCCCAGCAGCGCTTCGTCATAGCCCAGCCTGTCGGCCAGAATGATCGCTTCGCGGTCCTCGTCGAGCAGCTCGCGGTAATTGCGGTCAATCGGGTGCACCGGCTGAATGAAAAATCCGAGCTTCATGACTCCAACATCGCGCGCAGTTCGGTCTTGAGGATCTTGCCGTAATTGTTTTTCGGCAATTGATCGATGAAGCGATACGCTTTGGGCCGTTTGAAGCGCGCGATGTTGTCGAGACAGAGCGTGTCGAGCTCGCTTTCCTTCAACTCGGCATTGGGACGCATCACGATAAAGGCGACGATTTCCTCGCCCCAGTCGTCATGGGGGCGGCCGACCACGGAAGCTTCCAGCACGTTTTCGTGGCGCAACAGCACTTCCTCCACCTCGCGCGGATAAATGTTTGTCCCGCCCGAGATGATCACGTCCTTGGAGCGGTCCTTGAGGGTCAAATAGCCGTCGCAATCGAACGCCCCCATGTCGCCGGTATGGAGCCATCCGCCGCGCAGGGTCTCCGCGCTGGCGGTTTTGTTGCGCCAATAGCCGGCCATCACCGCGTCGCCGCGCACGACGATTTCGCCGATCTCGCCGGGCGCGATATCGCGTTCGTTTTTGTCGACTGTCCTGACGTCGACGACGGAATGCGCTCTGCCAACCGATGCGAGCCGGTTCATATATTCCGGGTGGCCGCGGTTCACATGGTCGGCGCGCCGGAGACAGGTAATGGTCATCGGGGATTCGCCCTGGCCGTAAATTTGCACCAGCTTGGGACCAAGCGTTTCCATAGCGCGCAGGCTGTCCTCCGCGTACATCGGGCCGCCGCCATAGACGATGGTTTTCAGGTTGGAGGTGTCGGCGCCGGCCATGCCGGGCGCATTGATCAGCCTGGTCACCATCGTCGGCGCAAAGAAAAACGTCGCGCCGGGATTATCGGGTAGCAGGGCGAAGATTTCGTCGGGCTCGAACCCGCCCGACGCGGGGATCACGTTGCAGGCTCCCTTCGCGATATGGGGAGGGATATAGAGGCCGGAGCCGTGCGACATGGGGGCGGCGTGAATGATGCAGTCAGTTGCTGCGACACTGTCCACGTCGGCGAAATAGCTTTCGGTCATGGCCATCAGATTGCGGTGGGTCAGCATGGCGCCCTTGGGCCGCCCGGTGGTGCCCGAGGTATAGAACAGCCAGGCCAGATCATCGGGCGCTGTTTCCATGACGGAGGCCGGCGCATGGTCGATCAGGTTTTCATAAGCTTTGCCGCCGGCGCGGATCACTTGAACGTTTTCCGTTACGCCGGTGACCGCATTTTCGAGATCGTCGGTCACGAAACAGGCCCTTGCGCCGGAATTTTCCAGAATAAATGCGAATTCCCGGGGGTGCAGTTTTGCGTTCATCGGCGCCACCGCCAACCCGGCATGCCAGGCGGCAAACATGATTTCGATGAATTCAGGGCAGTTTTTCATGGCGATAGCGACCCGGTCGCCGGTTTCAAGAGCCAATTCGCCGCGCAGCCCCGCCGCCAGCCGCGCCACGCGATCGCCGAATTTCCGGTAATTCGACAGAGTTTCGCCGCCGACGCGGATCGCCGGGCGGTCGCCGTGGTCGATCGCGGATCGGGTCAGGAGAGAGGCCATGTTCATCGAATATCGGTCTCGCGTGGAGATAGTTTCAAACGGTCAGGGGTGAGATAATAGAGGATCAATAATATCAGGTGGGAAACAATCCATGAGAAATGTACTGGATGGCGGCGAAGCCGTAATGGAAGCATGCCGCAAGCTCGGCGTCGATTATATCGTCTCCTCGCCCGGAACAGAATGGGCTCCCGTATGGGAGGCGATGGCTAGTCAGATACAGGCCGATTTGCCCGGCCCAAAATTCATGGATGTCTGGCATGAGACCCTGGCGGTCAATATTGCTTCCGGCTACACCATGGTGACCGGGAAACCGCAATGCGTACTGCTGCATGCCGGATCCGGGCTGCTGCAGGGTACGATGGGCATTCACGGCGCGCTGCTCAGCAGCGTTCCCATGGTGGTGATTTCCGGCGAGACCATGACCT
>JAYZAW010000189.1:0-7788 GCA_036339495.1 Pseudomonadota bacterium
CTCGCGGCGGGTTGCGTCATCCAGCGGGTCAAGGCGGAAGAGGCGGGGTGTGATTTCGACGGATTTATTGACGCGTTCCTACGCCGCGTTGACGCACTCGACGGCGCCCGCCCGCGCCTCTACCTGCAAGTCGCGCATCCATCAATGGAAGGCGCCCTGCGAAATCGAGGATTCAAATATCAGACTGAAATCGGTCTGCTGAATGACACTCCGGAGGAACATGACGAAATCAAGGTTCGGCTGCATCCCGTTACGAGTGATCTAGATTGGACGGCAAAAAGAGCCCTGCATTCAGCCGGCGGAATCGGACCCGATGGGCACGAAAATGCGCCCGGACTTTGGGCTGATCTGGAGCAAAGAAAATCTGAAGCGGGTGGATTGGAGCTAAATCTCATTGAGCAGGGCGACGACATTGTCGGCGCGCTCGGACTGATGGCGGAAAAATCGATCCTGCGTCTGAAGAATTTGGTAATTCACCCGGATTATCGTGGTTCCGGATTCGGCGCTCAGGCGGTTCATGCCGGTTTCGCCGAGGCTGTCCGCCGGGGATATCCGGCGGTCGGCGCCTTCGCCCTTGAGCAGCAGGGGACATTGGCGTTCTATGAATCATGTGGGTTTCGGCCCATCGCCGCACAAACTGAATAGACCCAGTGGGACTGACCTGCCATGGCGACACGCCAGGATACCGATCGAGCATCCGGATTTCCGCATTGACCGGACGGTCATTGAGGACGGTCAGACCAACCTTGCCAGTAATCTTGAACGGATTTGCGGCCATCGCTTTCGGAATGAAGCCGGATGGCATGTTGCGTGCGAACGGTATCCTGGCTGTTTCGGCGTAACTCAACCCGGCCAGATCGACCAGACCGATGATTTCCCGGTCACGGGGGCGCAGTCTGGCCATGGCCTGTTTAACATTCAAGATATTGATTAAACGTTCGTCACCCTCCCAATATTCCATCGAAGGATCATCCGGCGGTTCGGGTTCGACTAGATCGTCCGCCAAGCGGTTGCGCCGAACGTGATCGATGAACGCGTTGCGAAGGATCACGAACAACCAGGCTCGGTATGCGCTTTCATCGGCAGGGACGGATTTGGCGCTCAATGACTTAAGCGCGCATTGCTGCACCAGGTCTTTCGCCGTTTCCGGATCGCGCGCCAGGCTGACGGCGTAGCCATAGAGACGCGAGAGATAGTTTTCCAGCCTGTCCATTACACCCTCGGGTCGTTGAACGGCAGGTCGAACCGGGCGCGGCCGTAATTGACCGCCTGCGGGTCCCAGGCGATGCCGAGCTGGCGGCCGACCGCGTGGACATCTCGCCAGGCGCGCTGAACCGCATGACCCGGCTGCATGCCGCGCATCCCGGTCAGGTCGAACAGCCGGTCGACGGCGCGGGTGCACAGTACTGCCGCATAGGCGTTGTTGCGCCGCCATTTGGCGCGGATCAGCAGGGTTGGATCCTCGCCTGCCCCGGTCATGCGCATCACGTCCGTGCAGTCGCGCGCCAGCATGGCCCAGGCGGCCTCGATCTCGCCGCCGGATTCCGCCAGCCGTCCATGAACCGTCGGTTCGGCCCACAATTTGGCGCCGCCCATGCCAATGCGGGATTCCAGATCCTGTTCGATCAGCTCCAGCGCGCCAAGCGCCAGGCCGATCGCGGGGCCGGCGAACCATTTAGAGCCCAACCCCCAGAACGGCAACTTATACAGCACGCCCGGATTGACCTCGCTGCCCGGTGTCGGGCCGCCCCTGATATTCAGCGATGACAGCATGCGATAATCGGGTACGAAAACGTCCTTCATTTCAATCGACCGGCTGCCGGTGGCGCTCATCCCGGTCGAGTACCAGTCGTCGATAATTTCGTAATCGGCTTTCGCGACCAGGGCGAAGCGGTGTTCGGGCGGGCCGTCTTCGGGCCGCAGGAATATCTGCAGATGGACGTAATCGGCGAAATCGACCGCGCTGGAATAATGCCACTGTCCGTCGACCACCAGGCCGCCATCGACAATCGTGACGTTGGAGTCGCCGGCGGGCGAAGCGGAACAGATCAGCGCGTCCTGGTTGCCGCCCCAGACTTCTTCCTGGCAACGCGGGTCCTTCATGCCCATCGTCAGCCCGTGCATGGCCAGGTTGGTGAACACCCAGGCGCTCGAACCGCAGCCCCGTCCGAGCTCGACCGCGAGATCGACCACCAGCCCGACATCGGTCTCGAAACCGCCATAACGCACGGGCTGCAAAATCTTGTAAAATCCCGCCTCGCAAAACCGCTCATGGGTATCCCGCGAGATACCCCGGTTGTCCTCCGCCTCGGAGGCGCGTTCGCGCAGCAACGGCGCCAGTTGGCGCGCCCGGTCCAGCAATTCTTCGCGGCTCGGGTTTGTCATACCCTGGGATCCATGATCGGCAGATCAAATCGCGCCCGGCCGTAATTGGACGCCGCGATATCCCACACCACCGCGACCTGACTGGCAACTGCGTGAATATCGCACCAGGCCCGCTGGATATCGCTGTCGGGCAGCATGGCGCGCATGCCGGCCAAGCCATGAAGCCGGTCGACGGCGCGCACGCAGGCCATCACGGCATATGAATTGTTTCGCCGCCAGGACGCGCGCTGCATCATGGTCGGGATGTCGCCGTCTTCGGTCAAATTCCAGGCGTCGTCGCAATCCCGGTTGATCAGCGCCCAGGACGATTCGATTTCCGCGCCGGATTCCGCAAGCTTGACCTGGACCGACGGTTCTTCCCACAATTTGGCGCCGCTCATCCCCATGCGGGCTTCCAGATCGCCTTCGATCAGATCCAACGCGCCGCGCGCAATGCCGACCGCCGGACCGGCGAACAGCTTGGCGCCGATGCCCCAGAACGGCATCTTGTACAGCGTGCCGGGATTGGCCGCGCTGCCCGGCGACGGCCCGCCCTTGACATCGAACGACGACATGCCGCGGTAATCGGGGATGAAAAGCTCATTCACCTTGACCGACCGGCTGCCCGTCGCGGCGAGCCCGGTGACGAACCAGTTGTCGATCACTTCGTAATCCGATTTATGGACCTGCATGAAGCGGTGTTCGGCGGGGCCGTCATCGGGCCGGTTATAGACATTTAGATTGACCCAGTCGGCGAAATCGACCCCGCTGCAAAAACTCCAGACGCCGTCCACAACCACGCCGCCATCGACGAAGGTGACGCGCGAATCCGCTCCGGGCTGGGCCGACGCCAGCAACGCGTCCGGATTGTCGCCCCAGACTTCGTCCTGGGCGCGCGGGTCCTTCATGCCGGTAACCAGACCGAAATTGACGATATTGGAAAAGATCCAGCAACTCGATCCGCAGCCGCGCCCCAACTCGGCGGCGACATCGGTCACGACGGTGAAATCCATCTCAAACCCGCCAAGGCGTCGCGGCTGGAGCAGCTTGTAAAACCCGGCCTCGACGAAAGCCTGGTGGGTGTCATCGGATATCCGGCGGTCGGCCTCGGCCTGGGCGGCGCGTTCGCGCAGCATGGGGACCATGTCGCGCGCCCGTCGGATGAATTCCTCGCGCGGAATGTCGTCGGTCACGGAGTTCATCAGCCCACGATTGGATGGTCGGCCGATTGAGTGGGGTCGAGCTGAAGCTTGCCGACCAGAACGCGGTCTTCGACCAGTTGATGCGCCTCGGTGGCTTCGTGCAGCGCCATGACGCGGTCGACGATCGGCGCAACGATCGACCCATCGGCGGCGGCGTCCAGCGCCCATTCGATATCGGGGAAGTCGCAGCCCGGCGTGCCGATGATGCGCTGGCGCTTGATATAGAGCATGCGGAGGTCGAGCGTGACCTGACCGCCGCCATGGGCGCCCGCCGTAACAAGCCGTCCCATGCGGCCCAGGCTGCCGATGGCGCCGGGCCACAATTCCGGATCTCCGATGCTTTCCGTCACCACATTGACGCCACGCCCATCGGTCAGCTTCATGATCTCGGCGGCGAGGTCGCTGGTGCGGTAATTGACGCCGTGATCCGCGCCGAAGGACTCGATCGCCGTCTGCACCCGGTCATCGGCGCCGGCCGCCGCGATCACGGTCGCGCCCATGCGCTTGGCGACCTGGACGCAGCAGCTCGCCAGCCCGCCGGTTGCGCCCATCACAAGGATTGTTTCGCCTTCCTTGAGCTCGGCCTTGCGGAACAGCATGTGACGCGCCGTCGGAAGATGGCGCATGATCACGTTGGCTTCCGGATAATCCAGATTGTCCGGGATTGCAAAGGCGTTGCTTTCCGGCAGGACGGCGTATTCCGCATACCCGCCCCAGCAATGAATGCCGAACAGCCTGTCCATCCCCGGGTCGTTGGATTCGTCGCCGGGCGTGCATTGCGGGCTCGGAATGCCGGTATGGGACGCGACCCGGTCGCCGATCTTGAAATTTTTGGTCAACCCGTCGCCCAGCGCGACGATTTCGCCTACCGGGTCGGTGCCCATGACATGGGGCAGGCTGGGCTTCATGGGGTACAGCCCCTTGCGCAGCAGGATATCCAGCGTGACATTGACCGACACGTTATGAACCTTGATCAGGATTTCGCCCGATTTGGGGTCCGGCGTGGCGACTTCCTCGAAACGAAGTACGTCGGGCGCGCCATAGTCATGTAAAACAATCGCCTTCATCACCAATTCTCCGCCTGTTCCAGCTAGCCAAGGATACCCCTTGAGCCGTCGAATACCAGCCTGATCCCGGCGACAAACATGAAGACATAACAGACCCGGTAAAACCAGCGTTCCGATATCCGTTGATGAAATTTCAGACCAAGCCAGATGCCGATCGGCGCGAACGGCATCAACGCCAATGACATCATGAGGTTGTCGGAATTGAACAGTCCAAGCCAGGCATAGGGAACAATTTTCATATAGTTGAGGGCAAAGAAATAGATCGCGACAGTGCCCACGAAAACCGATTTATTGAGCCTCTGGGGAATCAGATACATGGTGGTCGGCGGCGCGCCGGCGTGAATGACGAAGCTGGTGAACCCGCCCAGTACGCCGAGAACTATACCGGCCGGATCGCCCGGTTTCCTGCGTTCCGCCTTGCGGGCCCGACCCCATAATTGATCCAGCAGGAACAGCATGGTCAGCCCGCCGACCATCAGCCGGATCACTGAATCATTGAGCAGCGAAAAGGTCAGCGCGCCGATGATGGTCCCGATGGTTCCGCCGATCATTAGGATGATCAGGCAGTGGCGGTCCCAACTGCGGCGGTAGGGCCACGCGCCCATGGGATCGAGCACGCAGAGCACCGGCAGCATCACCGCGACGGCCTGCACGGGCGTCGCGACCACCGACATCATCAACACGCCGAGAAATCCGATACCGCCGCCGAACCCGGCCTTCGAGAAGCCGACCAGAACGACGCCCAGCGCGGCGACCGTGTAAAACAGGGGATCGAAATTCAAGAGGTCAGGGTTCTTTCAGGCGTCGTGAACGATGATCCGATCACCGATGCCGAGGCTCAGGATCTGATCGGCACGGCCCTGATTGACGGCGATTTCCGCGAGGCCGGAGGAGTTCTCATACCAGAATGCCGCACCGCTCGGCAATTCGGAAAATGTGCGAAAGCGTTCGGTCGTGTGGTCTCCTGCTTCCAGTCGGGATTTCGTGCCGAGCCCGCGCGCGCGCAACCCGGTCATGGCGTTGCCGAAATTGTCGATATAGATGATCTCGGCAAGATCGTCTGGCCAATCCGTCCGGCGCAGCGATGCAATTTCGACCGGGTCCCCCGGCGGATCCAAATTCTTCGCCAGCATGGCCGCGACCGGGGCGAACAGATCGCGGCCATGGAAGCTCGCCGACAGGGAATCGGGCCGCCATGTGATGTTCCAGGCCATGACATCGTTGGCGCGCCGCATGACGATTTCGAACAGCCCGTTATCCGGCCCGACAAACCATCTTCCGTCCGCTTCGACCACGATCGCGGCGCGGTCGCCGCCGACCCCCGGGTCGATCACGCAAATGAAAACGGTTTCGGTCGGAAATACATCGATCAGCGTGGCCAGCAGATAAGACGAGGGTTTTGCCTGGAACGCCGGCGCGTCATGCAGCAGATCGACCACGTCCACGCCCGGCGCTTCGCGCGCGAGGACCGCCTTGATTTGGCCGGCATAGGGGCCGACTTCGCCAAAATCGGTAAACAGGACAATCATATGACCCGTGCCTGTCTGATTTTAAAATATCTCCGAGAAGAAGTCTCGCGTCATCCGATAGGATTGCTGGCACAGCTTTTCGTCATAACGCTGTAAATCGTTGAATATTCCGACATCGCAGAAAGAATGCCCGGCGTGGCCATACATGATGATCTGCCAATCCGCATTCGCTTCCGTCAATTCGGTTTCCAGATCGTCGACCAGTTCCCTCGGCGTTACTGGATCCGCTGAACCATGGAACATCAATATGCGCCCCTTGAAATCGGTTTCGGCGTCGGCATCAACCGGGTTCGGCAAGGTGACATGATACACCGCCGTGCCCTGGAAATCCGCGCCCGCGCGGGCCTGCTCCAGCGCGAAACCGCCGCCGATGCAATAGCCGATGGCGCCGTGTTTCCCGGTATCGATCAGGCCGTGTTTGTTGGCTTCCGCTGTCAGCGTCTCGTCCGCCAAGGTCCCGCAACCGAGCAGGAATGGAAGATCATTGCGCACCTCGCGAGAGACTTTCATCAATTCGTCGAAAGATTTGTCCCGATCGGCATACTCGGCGCCGAACATGTCCGCGATCATAAGGACGTAATCCTTGCCCGCAACGTCGCGCGCCATTTCAATGGAATGGTCGCAGACGCCCAGCCAGTCGGGCTGCATCAGGATCGCGGGTCGTTTTTCCGAGACGCTATCGTCATAGACCAGCACCCCCTCGAACTGCCTGCCGTCATATTCGTAAGGAACCCTTATATCGGCCATGTTTCGCCGCTCCCCCATTCCGCAATGGGAGGATTTTAGCGCGAATCCGTTTGCAGCAGAAGGAGCGTCAGGCCTTGGCCGCAACCTTGGAAGGCGGCGCTTCGACGGCCATGACGCGGTTCCGGCCAAACTCCTTGGCCTGGTATAGCGCGGCGTCGGCGCGCTCGATGAACTCGTTCAACGGCTCGCCTGGTAGGTAACAGGTCGCGCCAAGTGACATGGTGATCACGCCGTAATCGGCTGTGCCGCTTTTCTTCATCAGTATTTTGGGCGAAATCGCGGTGCGGAAATTGTCGGCCAGCGCGGCTGCTCCACCGACCGAAGTCGCGGGCAGAATAATGCCGAATTCCTCGCCGCCATATCGCGCCGCGGTATCGGCGCCCTTGACCCCCTGGGTCAGGGCGGCGCCGACGATGCGGAGCACCTGATCGCCGACGGTGTGGCGAAATTTATCATTGAAGGCCTTGAAATGGTCGAGATCGGCCATGATCAGCGCCAGCGGCGTGTCGGATTCCAACGCGGTCTCGACGGCTTGCTCCAGCTTCCGGTCGAAACATTTCCGGTTCGCGAGGCCGGTTAATCCGTCTGTCATGGTGTCCTGACGGGCGAAGTCCAGCCCGTCTCTCAGCTTGGTTATTTCGGCCGCCGATTCGCTGAGCTTGTCTTGGAGAACGGTGGTATGGGACGCCATGGATTTGGTTTCCGCCACCATGTCGTCGACCAGCTTGCGCTATTCCGGGGCATCGTTGGCGCCGTCGAGCGTGCCGGAGAAATTCTGCAGTCGTTCCTCGTAATGTTCGGTGTCCTCGCCCGCCTGTTTCAGTGCGTCGAGCATCTGTTCGGCAATGGCTTCGACCTGGTTGTCGGCCGGCGTCGCCT
>JAYZAW010000190.1:0-2402 GCA_036339495.1 Pseudomonadota bacterium
CGCGAGCGATTTTCGTGGCGGTGGAGCTGGGGATTGCCGACCGTCTGAAAGACGGCGCGAAATCCGCCGAACAGCTGGCGGCCGAGTCGCAGGCGAACGCCGGCATCCTGTACCGGCTTCTACGCATTCTCGCCGGTGAAGGCGTTTTCGAAGAGGGACCCGACCGGCGTTTTCCCTGACCCCCTTGAGCCACGCCCTGCGAACGGATGTCGCGGACTCGGTCAACGCCTACATTGTCATAAAGCATGAGCTCGAATGCCCGCCTTTGATCGATATCATGCACACGGTGCGCACCGGGGAAGCCGCCTTCGTCGAGACCTTCGGCAAACCGGTGTTCCAGTACATGTCGGATAACCCGGACTCGGCCGCGCGATTTCATGCGGCAATGTCTTCCGGGCATGGCAAGGAAGACGATGCGCTCGCCGAGGCCATCGACTTTTCCGGGGTGACGCATGTTGTCGATGTCGGCGGCGGCAACGGGTCGCTTTTGTCCGCGATACTGAAACGCAACGATCACATCGCCGCGACATTGTTTGAGACGGACACGGCACTGGCTGCCGCACGGCTGGGCGCGGGCGGCCCCTGCCGAGATGCGACCTCGTAGCCGGGGATTTTCTCGCAGATGTCCCGCCGGGCGGGGATGTCTACCTGCTGAAGAAATTCATCCGCAACTGGAACGAGGATCAGGTGGTCACGATTCTCCGCAACTGCCGCAATGCCATGAAACCGGGCGGCAAATTCCTGATCATCGAGCCCCTTGTGGGTCCAGCCAATGAACCGATCTGGGGCAAGATGCAGGATTTTACAATGCTCATCGCTTTCGAGGACGGCATGAAGCGTACCTCGGAAGAATATGCCGAATTACTCGCCGAGGCGGGGCTCAAGCTGGACCACGTTCAGGAAATTTCGCCGGAAACCGCGATCGTGCTTTCGGAAGCGGTCTGAATCCGGATGCGGCGGCTCCGGGGAACCGCCGCAATTGCCGTGATTTAAAAGGGAAGCCCGTCAGGCCGCCCGCTTGCCGCGTCCGGAGCCGCCGGAAGGCCGCCTGCGATTACGGTTGCGGTTGTTGTCGTTGCCGGGCCGGTTGTTGTTCTTGCGTTCCCCACGGGGCTTGTTGGGCCGGCCGCGCCCCTTGGGCTTGGCGGCTGCCGGCACGGGGCCGGTGGGCTCCTGGCCGATCACCGTCAGCTTCTGCTTGATCAGCCTTTCGATATCGCGCAGATAGGCGCGCTCGCTCGAATCGCAGAACGACAGCGCCACGCCCGTTGCGCCGGCGCGCGCGGTGCGCCCGATGCGGTGGACATAGCTTTCAGCCTCGTTCGGCAGTTCGAAATTGATCACATGGGTGATGCCGTCCACATCGATGCCCCGGGCCGCGATATCGGTCGCGACCAGCACCCGGACATCGCCGGATTTGAACCGCTTGAGGGCCCGTTGCCGTGCGCCCTGGGATTTGTTGCCGTGGATCGCCTCGGCCGGGATGCCGGCTCTGTCGAGTCCTTCGGCGACCCGGTTGGCGCGGTGCTTGGTGCGCGAAAACACGATCACGCGCTTCAGCGCGGGGTCGGCCAGAATGGTTTCCAGCAGGGCTTTCTTGCCGCCGGACGCCACGTGATAGACCCGTTGGTCGATGGTTTCGATCGGCGTCGCCTGGGGCGCGACCTCGACCCGGACCGGTTCCGACAGGATTTCGCCCGACAGGGTCGCGATCTCGCGCGGCATGGTGGCGGAAAACAGCAGGGTCTGGCGCTGCTTCGGCATTTTGCCGATGATTTTCCTTATGTCGTGGATGAAGCCCATATCGAGCATCCGGTCGGCTTCGTCGAGCACGAGATATTCGACCGCGTCGAGCGATACATGTCCCTGGCCCATGAGATCGAGCAGACGGCCCGGAGTGGCGACGACGATTTCAACGCCGCGCGACAAAGCGGTGGTCTGCGGTTTCTGGCCGACGCCGCCGAAGATCACGGTCTGGCGCAGATGCAGATGCTTGCCATAGGCGCGGAATTCCTCGCCGATCTGGATCGCCAGTTCGCGGGTCGGCGCCATGACCAGCGCGCGCGGGCTGCGCGGTCCGTTATTGGCGCGGTTTTGCGAAAGCTGATGCAGAATGGGCAGCGCGAAGGCGCCCGTCTTGCCGGTGCCGGTCTGGGCGATGCCCAGAATATCCTCGCCGGCGAGCAGCTCGGGAATGGCCTTGGCCTGAATGGGGGTTGGGGTTTCGTGGTTTCTTTCGGTCAACGCACGCTGGATCGGATCGGCCAGGCCGAGTTCCGAGAATTTACTGATGTTCACTTAGATATCCTTACGCGCCGGATTTCCTCAAGCGGCGTTCTCGACGCGGCCAGGATCCAGCGTTTCGCCCTGATCCGGGCGCGGCCGGAGCGGGTAATTTTTAT
>JAYZAW010000191.1:0-12952 GCA_036339495.1 Pseudomonadota bacterium
ATTCACCTTGAGCCTGGCGGCCTATAACCTGATCCGATTGCCACGGCTGTTGGCGGAGGGAATGCCATGAAACGCACCAGGAGCCCGTCTGGCAACGGCCCGGACCACCCCAAGCCACCGAGAAAACACACAGAATATAAAGGCGACCGCCGAAAACTACCGGCCCAGCATCAAAACCCAAGTAGTGCCGCTAAATTTATGCCTATTTCAGCAGCCTGCTAGCGTTCTCGCGCTATACCGCTCGACCGGCGACGCGCGCGTGCTGGAACCCAAATTACGGAACTGGCTGAACGGCCGCGATGGTTGACGACGATCCGGCCAGCGAGATCCATGGGCGCAACAGGGTCGCCGCCGCCTGCCGCCAACTCGGCGTGGATGTTCCCGAAATAGGTTTTTTGCTATTGTCTCCACGGCTTCGATGACGGGTGCGGCGGCATGCCACAGGATCCCAAAACAAACGATGGCGCCCAACAGGTTACGGATCGCGTCACCAGGGGTGTCTGCCGCATGCTCACCGAGCTTGGCTATGAAACCCTGCGGGAATTCCGGGTTGGCGCGAACCGGCGGGTCGACGTGATCGGCCTCAATTCGGATGGGGAATTCGTCATCGTCGAGGTCAAAAGCTCGGCGGCGGATTTCCACAGCGACCGGAAATGGCGGGAGTACCTGGATTTCTGCGAAAAATTCTATTTCGCGGTGGCCGAAGATTTTCCGCACGCCCTGCTGCCCGAGGAATGCGGCCTTATGGTGGCCGATGGTTTCGGGGGTGTCGTGCGCCGCCAGTCACCCATCGGGTCCATGAACGGCAACCGCAAACGCAGCCAGCTGGTCCGCTTCGCCATGACGGCGGGCCAACGGCTCCGCCGGGCTTACGACTAGCTACTTCTCCATACGTGAAATGGTGCCTGTGGTGCTTTCGCCCGGCGTGAGCTCGGCCAATACCACCCTACCGCCGTAACCTTGAACGATATCGCCGCCGACCACCTGGTCGAGACTGTAATCCGCGCCCTTGGCCAGAACATCGGGCCGGATCGCCTCGATCAAGTTTACCGGCGTGTCTTCATCGAAGATCACCACCAGATCGACGGTTTCAAATGCGCCCAGCACTGTCGCGCGCGCGGCTTCCGGTTGAATCGGACGATCGGGACCCTTGAGCCGGCTGGTGGAATGGTCGGAATTAAGCCCGACAATCAACCGGTCACACTGGGCACGCGCCTGCCGCAGCAAGGAAATATGACCCGGGTGGATCAGGTCGAAGCACCCGTTGGTAAATCCAATCAGATCGCCCTGCTTACGCCACGACGCGACACGCGAAAGCGCTTCCTCCAGCCCGACCGAAATTGTTCCGGCGTCGGAACGGGCCTGTCCAGCGACCCATGCGGCGATTTCATAGAGGCTTGCGACCGCGGTGCCGGTTTTGGCGATCACGATTCCGGCCGCGATATTGGCGATCCGCGCCGCGTCGAGTGGCGTCATGCCGACGGCCAGCGCCGCCGACATCGCCGCCGCCACCGTGTCGCCGGCGCCCGAGACGTCATAGACTTCCAGCGCATTGGCGGCCAGATGATCGTGCCCGCCATCGGCCTCGACCAGGGTCATGCCCTCCGGGCCCCTGGTCGCGAGGATGGCGTCGACGCCGCAGCTTTCCGTGACATGACGCGCCGCTGCGATAATGCCCGCATCGCCTTCGGTCCTCATGGCGCTGGCTTCGGACAGTTCGCGCCGGTTGGGGGTCAGCAGCGATGCGCCCCGATAGCGCGAATAATCAAATCCCTTGGGGTCGACGACGACCGGCTTGCCCGCGTCGCGCGCCATGTCGATAATCGCGTCGGTAACGGAGATCGACAGCACGCCCTTGCCGTAATCCGACAGCAACACCGCGCCGGCCCCGGGCAGCCGCGCGGCCACGCCTTCGATGACCGATTTCGCAATATCGTCCGGAATTTCCTCGTCGGTTTCATGGTCGGCGCGCAGCAATTGCTGACCATCGGCGACATAGCGGGTCTTGACGGTGGTGCGCCGGTTCGGCTGCCGGAAAATTGCCGGGTCGATCCCGTTCTGGGTGGACACCAGCGCTTCGATTTCGGTCCCCGCATCGTCGTCGCCGATCACGGTGATAAATATTGCGTCGGCGCCCAGCGCGGCGAGATTGCGCACCACGTTGCCCGCCCCGCCCAGCATGGAATTTTCCTCACGCACCCGGCATACCGGAATCGGCGCTTCCGGCGACACCCGCGAAACCTCGCCGTAAACGAACCGGTCGAGCATCACATCGCCGACGCAGAGCACGCGCGCGGCGGCTAACTTTTCAATATCGTCGCCGGACGGTAGGTCTTCCATCCCGTTTCCCATCAGGGGCATTCCTGTTCCAGCACATCGCATAGCATATGGCCGAGCAGGATGTGCATTTCCTGCACCCGCGCGATCGTCTCCGACGGCACGATCAATAGCGGGTCGGCCAGCCCAGCCAGCCGCCCGCCTCCTCGGCCCGAAAACGCCGCCGGGGTTACCCCCATGTCGCGGGCGGTTTGCAGGGCGCGGACCACGTTTTCGCTGTTGCCCGACGTCGTGATGCCGATCGCCACATCGCCTGGTTTGCACAGCGCCGCGAGTTGCCGGTCGAATATCGTATCATTGCCGAAATCATTCGCCGCCGCCGTCAGGACCGAGGAATCCGTGGTCAGGGCGATGGCGGCCAACGGCGCGCGGTTGATTTTGTACCGCACCACCAGCTCGGCGGCGATATGCTGGGCGTCGGCGGCGCTGCCCCCATTGCCGAACAGCACCAGCTTGTTGCCGGCCTTCAGCGCCGTAATCGCGAAATCGCACAAGCGCGCAAATTCATCGCACAGCGCGTCGCGGGTCGCGCGCAGCACCGCTTCGTGCTCATCAAACTCGGCGTTGAAGAAATTTTCAATATTCATATGCAATTCCCGCGCATAGCTAATCCGCCCGACCGGGCCGGGTCAACTGCCGCCGTCGGCCCGGGCCAGGGCATCGAACAGCCGCTCAACGGTTTCGCCGTCGGGGGCAGCGGCCGACTCATCCCAACTCAACCATAGCGCCGCGCGAAGGTCCGATCCCGACGCTTCGGGCGTCAGGACGATTTTGTGGGCTGGTTCGGGGGCGTCGAAGTGGGGCCGGCATTGCCCGAGTTCGATTTCTTCCATTCTTCCCGCCAGCATTTTCAGGTGGATTTTGATTTCACCGTGCTCAAGGATCAAAAGTTCCTCCGCCGCAAATTCCCAGAACGCGGGAATCAGAAAATTCGTCAAGCCGCCCGCGCCCGCGCCGCCGAGCCAGAGATCACACAGCAACAGGCCTTGTCCAGGCCATAAACCGACGAACCGCCGCGCCATGATCCCCCGTGACCGATAACCATCATGCCAGGCGGCGCGGCTCAGCGGCGCAAAGCCCGTCAAGCCGGCCTCCGTCAACAATCCAGCCCGCGCCCGCCGCCCGACGCGGAACGACCCCCAGTGTTCCAGCGTGTCCGCGCCCGCCACATGGGGGCCATTATGGGATCCGGCCGACCGCGTGGCGTGGCGCGCATCACCCGCCGTATAGGTCGCGACGCCGGGATCGACGATCAGTCGATGGCCGCCGACCGAAACCTCCACGGACAAAAAATCCGCATGGGCATGGGCCGGGTTGTCGTCGGGGCCGCAGGGGCCGTGGTCGAAAATTACCGCATCGCCGCCGCGACCCATTCGTGTATAGCCGGTTTCCACCAGTGTCGCGGTTTCGCCGACATCACCCGGCGAAATCAGATCCGATGGGGGCGGGGCCTCGCCGATCCAGGAATCGTTGAACAATGCGATTTCGCCGTCCGGGTGGGTCATGCCGCGGAGCGCCGCTTCCATCTTGGTCACGGCTTCGGATTGCAGGCCACAGGCCCGCAAAACCCTCAGATCGAGCAACGCTAGCACATGATACATCGGGCTGCGTTCGGCATGCCCGCCGTCGGGGAGCACGCATTGCGCCACAGAGCGCAGGACCCCCGGCGCGAGCTCACCGGCATAGACCGAGAGCGCGACCAGGTTTTTCATCAAATGATTGAACCCGACATCCCGTTCCAGATTGGCGGAAATATGCGCCGCGCAGAACCGAGCATGGTGCAGGATTTCGTCTTCAACGGCCTCATCCGCCGGCCCGCCGGCCTTACGGTACAGCGCGAGCCCGGCCAGCAGATTGATCAACCGGTGGCTTGCCGCGTAGGGATGCCAGCAATCGCCCAGCACGCCGGCCGCGCGCCAATGATTGGAATCCTCAAAGGATTTCAGAATCCTGCCCGCCACGGACAAATCTTCCTCGCGGCCGCGCGCCAGCATGGGCGGCAGATATCCCATATAGGCCAGGGTCATGCGGCGCAGCGGATTATTGCCTTCGCGAAAATCGCCGCGCCAGTCGATCTTTTCGATCGAGCCGAAATCGAACTCCTGATTGTGCAATACGAACCGGGCTTCGGGTAAACCGTCGAGATGCGCGCCATGGACGGCATGCTGATGGGTCAGAATGATCTCGCCGATTTCGGCCATAGCCGGCGACGAGATGTCGGGCCATGGCAGTTTCGATGCCCGAGCCTCCGCCCGACCGCGGGCCGCAACGGGGAAACGCGCCATGACGCCGCGCCGGGCGCGCAGCTGGACCCGGTGAAATATCTGCGACGGGCCAAGATAACGGATTGTGCGCCACAGGCGGCCGATCTTCATGGATCGCCTCGCGTCATAGGCGGACGGTTTCACCCGACCGCAGGGATTCCAGAACCGCAATGGTGGCCAGGCTGGTTTCGAACATTTCCGCCTCATCCACCGGCGCCCCGCCGCCCGACGACACCGCGTCGACAAAGGCCTTGAGTTGGGCGGCGTGACCCTTGTCCTGTCCGGACGATTTGCGCGGGCGCGACGCCTTGCCGCCGGCGGCCACGGTAAGGCCGCGGAAATCATCGATGGTGACCACCACGCCGCCGGCGTAGCACTCGACCAACTCCTTGGAAAAGGCGGTATCGCCGAGCGCGGTATAGGCGATGGTCGCCAGCCCGCCATCGGCGAAATTGAGCGTGATCGTGAGGTCGTCGCACACCCCCTGGTCGACCCCGGCCGCGCCGGCATGCACGGCGGTGATCGGCGAACCGACAAGAAACCGGGCGAGATCGACGAAATGACAGGCTTCGCCCAGCACCCGGCCGCCGCCTTCCTCGGGCGCGTTGAACCAAGCGTCCGGCTCGACCGGGCCCGCATTGACACGTATCAAAATAAACCGGTTGCCGCCGGCGGCGTCGAGACGGTCGCGCGCCTTGATGGCGAGCGGCGCGTGCCGCCGGTTGAACCCGACCTGGAAAAAAGCATCCGTTTGTCGCCGCGCTTTTGCGATCACATTGAGACCGTCGCGGTCGAGCGCCAGGGGCTTTTCGACCAACACATGTTTGCCCGCCGCCAATGCGCGCGCGGTGAGGTCGGCGTGTGAGGAATGGGGGGTCGCGATCAATACGGCGTTGATATCGGGGTTGTCGAGCAGCAACGCTTCATCCGCGACCGCTTCCGCAAAGTCGAATTTTTCCCGGCTGTGTTCGGCCGACGCGCCGCGCTGGGTCGCGATCATATGCAGCCGGCAGCCCGACAGGCGTTTTAATTCCGGAAACAGGACCGTGCGCGCGAAAGCGCCGCCGCCGATGGCGCCGAGGACACACTCCCCGGACCCCTTTGCGTCCCCCGGGGACACATGGGCGGGAATCTTCAGCCGGGGCGATTTCGCCGTGGTTTCCCCAGGGTAGCACAGCACCACGCCGAGATGGGGTTCGGAATTCTCCATAATCATGGCATAGGCTATTTCCGCCTCATCCAGATCGAAGCGGTGCGTGATCATGTGTTCGACGGCAAGCCGGTGGTCTCTAGCGCGCGACATGCGGCGCACCGCCTCGGCCAGATTGCGGGTCTCGGTCCAGCGCACGAAGCCTTCCGGGTACTTAATGCCGCGATCCTCGAAATCGCTGTCATAGCGTCCCGGGCCGTAAGACCGCGACACCACCACCGACAATTCCTTGGCCATGAATTCCCGGTACGGGATCTCGGTTCCGGTCAGCCCGACCAGGCTGATCCGGGCCCGGTCGCGCGCGATGGCGGCGGCGGTCTCAAACGGCTCGCTGGTTTCGGTGCCGGCCGCAATCAACACGCCGTCGCAGCCGAGCCCATTGGTCAGGCTCTGGATCGCCGGAACAGGGTCGCCGTCAGCCAGATTCCACGCCAGCTCGGCGCGCCCGAACCGGGCAAGGTCGAGCCGCCTTGCTTCGTAATCCAGCGCCACGACGCGGACCCCGGAAAGATCCAGCAGCTGCACGGCGAGTTGACCGATCAGCCCGACGCCGATGACTGCCACCGTATCGCCGATCTCAAGCCCGAGATTGCGAACGCCGTGCAGCGCGATCGCGGCCACGGTGCCGAAACAGGCCTCCTCGTCGTTGATATCGTCCGGCACCGGCGCGGCGAGGTTTTCCGGCACCACATTATATTCCGCGTGATTTGCGAGCCCGGCGCCCGCCATGGCGACGCGTTGGCCGACCTGAAACTTGCCCTCGAGGCCCTCTCCCACCGACGCGATCACGCCGGATGCCGAATAGCCCAGCGGCAGCGGTTCGTCGAGCCGGGCGGCGACGGCGCGGATCGTCGCGCCAATGCCGTCGCGCCGCGCCTTGTCCATCACTTTGCGCACCAGATCGGGACGCGCCCTTGCCTTGGAAGCGAGGTTCTTCTTCGCGAAACCAACCACCAGCCGCTCGGTCCCGGCGGATATCAGTGATGCGCGGGTGCGCACCAGCAAGTGACCGGCCCGAACCTTGGGGTCGGGGACTTCCTTGACCGCGAGCTTGCCCGACCGCGTACTTTGTATGACTTGTTTCATGGTCCTAGGTTACCCCGGCTCAAAGATCGGCGGTAGGGGCGGTATCGAGCGCCCGGCACCACAGTTCGGTCGCCATGATCGGGAACAATGTAAGCGCCGCATCGATTCGCCGGGCGAGAAATTCTTCGCGCAATTGCCCGACATTGTCCGGGTCGAACAATCCGCGCGAAGACAATGTCGCCTTGGACGTCAGATCTTCCAGCAATGGCCGGGCCGGGCCTTGCAGCCAGGCCCGGATCGGCACGCCGAAGCCCTGCTTGGGGCGGGTCAGCACGCTTTTCGGCAGGCGCGACCGCTGGGAATCACGCAGAATTTTCTTGGTCCGCCGAAGATCGATTTTTAAGCCAAGCGGTACGGAGGCGGCGAAATCCACCATTCGGCGGTCGATCAGCGGCACCCTGACTTCGACCCCTTCCAGCATTGCCATCTTGTCCGTGTAGTTGAGATTGAGATCGGGCAAAAAGCCGTTCAGTTCCAAATCGATCAGACGTTCAACCGGATGCATCCCCCGGGTCGCCTCAAGCGAGGCCCAGATCGGCGCGGGAATGCCGTCGTCCGGAATTCGGCCACGCGCATCGGGCGCCATCAATGCCCGGCGGCCGGGACCCGTGACGGCGGAAAAGCTCATCGCCTCGGCCAGCATTTCGTCTTCCGGCATGCGCAGCAGCGCCGACATCCGGTTTTTGCGGCGGCCGCCGACGCCGGACCCACCGGCAAGTCCCAATATGCGGGCCGCCAAATTTCGCGCTCCCGGGATCCGGTCGAGCCGGGCATAGAGCAGCGCCGCAATGTGACGGCCATAACCGGTGAACAGATCGTCGCCGCCGACGCCGGACAGCAAAACCTTGATCCCGTTGCGCCGCGCCTCGCGCGCCAGCAGGTTTGATTGCAGCGCGGCGAAATCCGCCGACGGCTCATCCAGCGCCCACAGCATGCCGGGCAGCGCATCGATCAGATCGGCCCCGGTCGGAACTTCGATGAGATTGACCCCGAGATGGGACGCCACCCGGCGCGCATGGGCGGCGTCATCGCCGAAATTATCGCCCTCGCCGGTACCATCCGTAACCGTCGCGCAAAATGTCGTGATGCGCACCGGGTCCGTGGCGCGGCACATGGCGGCGACGATCGCGCTGGAATCGACGCCGCCCGACAGCAAGGCGCCGACTTCCACGTCGGCGACCATCTGGTCGCGCACCACCTGGTCGATCAACTCGGTAAGCTGTTCCGGGGTGGCGTTCGACGCGGGAATGTCGCGGCCGGCGCGCGGCGCGCGGTAGTAAGGCCAGGTGCGCACGCCATCGGGCCCAACGGTCATGGCATGGCCCGGCCGCAATTTCCGGACCGCCGTCAACATGGTTGCATCACCGGCGGACCACGCATACCCGATCTGGTCGGCGACCACGGCCGGGTCCATGGCGCGCGGCAAATCCGGACACAGCACGAGTGATTTCAGTTCGGAGGCAAACAGGAAGCCTTTGGGAAGATCGGCAAAGTAGAGCGGCTTGACGCCGAGATGGTCGCGCGCCAGTGACAGAACCCGGTCCCGGCCGTCCCAGACCGCGAAGGCGAAAATTCCCTCGAGACGGTGAACGCATTCGAGACCTTCGCGCGCGAACAGATGCAGCAATACTTCCGTGTCGCTCCCGCTTTCGAACGTCACGCCCTGTTCGACGAGTTCGCGACGCAGTGCGCGGTAATTATAGATTTCTCCATTATAGGAAATCGTGTGCCGGCCATCGGACGATCGCATGGGCTGGGCGGCGTTGTCGGACAGGTCGATGATCGACAATCTCGTGTGGCCCAAGCCGAGCCCGCTGGGTGCGTCACGCGCGCGGCCGGAGCCATCGGGCCCGCGGTGGCGCAGCGACGCGACCATCTGGTCCAGCAGCGCATCCGGCCACGGGCCAATAAATCCGGCTATCCCGCACATCTAAGAGCAGTTCCCCCTTTTGCGGAATGTAATGGTCCGGGGCCTGCGTACGCCAGTAAATTTCGTGTTTTATCGGTATTAGGCGTTGCGGGAAGCCATGCGCTTGTGTTGTCTGAACCGATGTGTGGAATAGCCGCCATATTCGCCTATCACGCCGGCGCGCCGCCGGTCGATGCGGACATACTGACGCGAATTCAAAACAGCATGATACCGCGCGGCCCCGACGGCGAAGGGCTGTGGCTGGCGGATGACGGCCGAATTGGACTGGCTCACCGCAGACTATCGATCATCGATTTGTCGGACGCGGCTGGCCAACCGATGCATTCGGCGGATGGCCGGTTCGTGATTTCCTATAATGGGGAAATCTATAATTACCGCGAACTGCGGCGCGAGCTTACCGAACAGGGCATAAGATTCCGTACCGAAAGCGATACCGAAGTCATTATCGAGCTCTATCGCCGCGAGGGCGCCAAAGCCGTCGACGCGCTCCGCGGCATGTATGGTTTCGCGATCTGGGATACCCAGGAAAAGGGGCTGTTTATGGCCCGAGATCCCTACGGCATCAAACCGCTTTACTATGCCGATGACGGGAAATGCTTGCGGGTCGCGTCCCAGGTCAAGGCGCTGCTCGCCGCCGGCGGCATTGATACGAGACCCGACCCGGCGGGCCATGCCGGTTATTTCCTGTTCGGCGCCGTGCCCGAACCGACGACGCTTTATCGCGGCATCAGGGCGTTGCCTGCCGGACATACCATGTGGATCGACGCGTCAGGCCTGCGCAAAGCGAGCGCCTTTTTCGATATCGCCGCGGTACTTCGTGAAGGCCGGGACGCGGCCCCCATGAAAGACGGCGAATTGCGCGACGATCTGCTCGACAGCGTACATCATCATCTGGTGGCGGATGTGCCGGTCGGGGTGTTTCTGTCCGCCGGGCTCGATTCGGGGACGCTGGCCGCGTTGGCGGCGGAATCGTCCTCGGCCCGACTTAAAACTTTAACGCTTGGCTTCGACGAATATAAGGGAACGGCCGACGACGAAGCGCCGCCGGCCGAACGGATCGCCGCGCAAATCGGTTCGGATCACCAGACGGTCCGAATCGACGGCAAGACGTTCGCGGGTGAATTTGACCGGTTGCTGGCCGCCATGGATCAGCCCAGCACCGACGGCGTCAACGCCTATTTTGTCGCCAAGGCGGCGTCCGACGCCGGTTTGAAGGTCGCCCTGTCGGGGCTCGGCGGCGATGAATTGTTCGGTGGATATTCCAGCTTTGCCGATATTCCCCGGTTGGTCGGCGCGCTGGGGCCGATGCGCCATGCGCCGGCGCTGGCGCGCGCGTTCCGGGTTGTCAGTGCGCCCCTGATCAAGCATTTCACGTCGCCGAAATATGCCGGTCTGCTGGAATATGGGTCGACATATGGAGACGCGTATCTTTTGCGCCGCGCGCTCTACATGCCATGGGAGCTGCCCGAATTTCTCGACCCGGATTTGGCCCGGGAGGGTTGGGCTGAGATTGCGCCGCGCATACGCCAAGGGAACGATGTGCGCGATGGCGGGTTGGCGTCGCCGCGCGCCAGGATCGCGGCGCTCGAATCGACCTGGTACATGCGCAATCAATTGCTGCGCGACGCCGACTGGGCGGGCATGGCCCATTCGCTGGAGATCAGGACGCCATTGGTCGACGCCACGCTCCTGCGCCGGCTGGCGGCGCGATTGGCCGGCTCTCATCCGCCCGGCAAGCAGGATATGGCGGCGACACCGGCGACACCGTTGCCGGATGCCGTGCTCAACCGCGCCAAGACCGGTTTCACGGTTCCGATCCGGTCCTGGCTGGCGGAAACAACCGGACAGGAAACCGGTGAACGGGGCATCAGGAATTGGGCGCGCGCAGTATATCGGGCGCAGTGGGCGGCTTAATCAGCAATTTCACCCGCGCCGAGAAGCTCATCGAAATAGGCGATGGTTCTCGCCAGCCCGTCATCGATGGTTACGCTGGGCGACCAGTCGAGCTCGCTTCGCGCCAAGGTGATATCGGGTTCGCGCTGGGTTGGGTCGTCCTGCGGCAGGGGCTTGAATGCGAGTTCGGATTTGGAATTTGTCAGGGATATGATCTTTTCGGCAAGCTCGATCATGGTGAGTTCGCCGGGATTGCCGAGATTGACCGGTCCGGTGAATTCCGGCGCGCTGTGCATCAACTTGACCAGCCCGTCGACCAGATCGTCGACATAGCAGAATGACCTTGTCTGAGTTCCCTTTCCATAGATGGTCACGGGCGCGCCGCGCAGCGACTGAACGATGAAGTTAGACACCACGCGCCCGTCATTTGGGTGCATGCGCGGGCCGTAGGTATTGAAAATTCGCGCGACTTTGATTTGAATCCGGTGCTGACGCCAGTAATCGAAGAACAATGTTTCCGCGCAGCGCTTGCCTTCGTCATAGCAGGCCCTGGGCCCGATTGGGTTGGTATTGCCCCAATAGGTTTCGACCTGGGGATGGATTTCCGGGTCGCCATAGACCTCGCTGGTCGAGGCCTGCAGGATGCGCGCCCGCACCCGCTTGGCCAGGCCCAGCATGTTGATGGCGCCGTGGACGCTGGTCTTGGTGGTCTGGACCGGGTCGAACTGGTAATGCACGGGGGACGCGGGGCAGGCAAGGTTATAGATTTCATCGACTTCCACATAGAGCGGGAAGGTCACGTCGTGGCGCATGATCTCGAAGCGCGGTTCCGACATTATCCCGCCGACATTGTCCTTCGAGCCGGTGAAGTAATTGTCGACGCAGAGCACGTCGCAATCATCCTTCAGCAACCGCTCGCAAAGATGAGACCCAATAAATCCCGCGCCACCGGTCACGAGAACCCGTTTGGATGCCTGCATTAAATCTCCCCCAAGGCCATCGAACAGGCCTCGCGGGTAGTGTTTAGCAAATTACGGCTCAAGTTTGAATGATTCTGCGCGCCCGGCCTTCCAATACCAGGCAAGTCAGCTTGCCGCTGGAATAAGCGCCGGTGTCGATCCCGATCCGGTTGGTTTGAAACTCGGGTTCGGTCGAGACCGTATGGCCGTGCACGACGCAAAATCCGTGATCGGATTTTGATTTCAGGAAATCGTCGCGAATCCACAACATGTCCTTGAGATCCTGCTTTTCAAGCGGCACGCCGGGGCGGATACCGGCATGAACAAATAGATAGCCGCCTTCGATATGTCCGGGCTCCAGCGATTCGTAAAAGGCCAGATGGCCCGGCGGAATGCCATCGCGCAGCCTGGACTGGATCAGCGCCCATCGGTCATCCATGCCATTGCCGCGCGGATGCCCGACGCCGTAGCTCAACAGGGTGGCCTCGCCGCCGTACATGACCCAGTTGGGACCGGCGGCGGTGTCCTGTAGGAAATCGAGCATGCTCCGTTCGTGATTTCCGAGCAGACATTTCGATTCAAACCCGGCATCGGCCAGGGGTTCGCCGATCAGGATATCGACGACTTCCTGGGTGTGCTCGCCCCGGTCGATGAAATCGCCGAGATAGATCACGATTTTGCGATACAGGCGCTGTCCCTCGGCGTCGGCAAGGATTTTACCGTGTAATTCGCGCAAGAGATCGGCGCGGCCGTGAATATCCCCGATGGCGTATATACGCGTTTCTTCCGGCGCGAATCCGCGCTCCTTGGGAAGGCCCATGCGTGGCAACCAGGTGTCATTCATGATCGGAATATGGGGCCATCACCGGAAATTAGCTACTCGTGAGATCAAATGTTTGCCGGCGAATGGCCGAAGTCATTCCATTCATCCCGCGCACCGCGATTTTCCAATTGATTGACCATGGCGGTGATGGCGCGTCAGTCATAAATCCGTCCGGTATCCATCATGAGATTTTCGATGGCGTCGTCGAAACTGGCCCCGGCGCGCCAGGCGCGCGGGCTGATAATGGCGACGAAGGCGTTCGCAACCGAAACGATCCGGGCGGTGAGAAGAATCTCGTCGCCCGCCAATCCACGGGGTCCGCCGGAGCCATCCCAATGCTCCTGAAGCTGGAGGAGGGTTTCGACCACCGGACCATCGAATTCGACGCCCTGCAGCAATTCCGCGCTGGCCTGGATGCTGTTGCGGATCTGTTGCAGTTCATTGTCGGCG
>JAYZAW010000192.1:0-6755 GCA_036339495.1 Pseudomonadota bacterium
GCATCCCGAGATCGCCGAATGCGCGGCGTTCGGCGTCGCGGACGAACGCTGGGGCGAATTGCCCGCCGTCGCCGTGGTGTTGACCGGGGACGGCGCGCTTACGGCGGACGACATCGCGGAGTTTTGCGACGGACGCATTGCGCGGCACAAGCGGCCGCGCCGGATCGAGTTGATCGAGGCCTTGCCGCGTTCTGCCGCCGGTAAGATACTGCGTACCGAGCTGCGGGAAAAATACGGCGATCCAATTCAAGGAACATCGAAATGAACACCAGGATGCTGTCCCACTGGGGCGCCTATGACGTTCAAACCGAAAACGGCAAGGTGACCGGCGTCACGCCGTTCGAGCATGACAACGAACCGTCGCCGCTGATCGAGGCCATGCCCGGCGTAATCCATCACGACTGCCGCATCGCGACGCCCATGGTGCGCAAGGGCTGGCTCGAGAGCGGCCACGAAAGCGACACGTCCGGGCGCGGCAACCAGGAATTCGTGCCCGTGTCCTGGGACCGGGCGCTCGATCTGGTGGCCGGTGAAATGGCCCGCATCAAGCAAGCGCACGGCAACGAGGCCATCTTCGGCCCGTCGGGCTGGGCCAGCGCCGGCGCGTTTCATCGCGCGCACTCCCAGATCAGCCGGTTTCTCAATTGCTTCGGCGGGTTCACCGATCAGGTGACCAACTATTCCTTCGGATCCGCTTCGGTAATCGTGCCGCGCGTGGTCGGCTCGATGGATCCGGTGATGCGGCCGACCGCCTGGTCCGCCATCGAGGAACATACCGGGCTGATGGTGCTGTTCGGCGGCGTCCCGGCCAAGAACAGCCAGGTCGCCAATAACGGCATCGGGTCGCACGACACCCAGGTCTGGATGCGCAAGGCGCGTGATTCAGGGGTCGAATTCGTGCAGTTCAGCCCGATGCGCGACGACATGGCGGCCGAACTCGGCGCCGAATGGCGGGCGCCCCGGCCCAACACGGATACCGCCATCATGATCGGGCTGGCCCATACGCTGGTCGCCGAAGGCCTGCATGACGAAGCGTTCCTCGACAAATACTGCGAGGGCTTCGACCGCTTCCGCGCCTATCTTTTTGGTGAGGCGGATGGGGAGCCTAAAGACGCCGACTGGGCGGCGGCGATATCAGAACTCGATCCGGAATTCATCCGGGATTTGGCGCGGCGCATGGCCTCGAAACGCACCATGATTTCGGTCAGCTGGTCGGTGCAGCGCTGCGATCACGGCGAACAGCCGTGCTGGATGGGCATTACGCTGGCCGCCATGCTCGGGCAGCTCGGCCTGCCCGGTGGGGGGGTTGGCATCGGCTACGGCTCGGACGGCTCGATCGGCAATCCCATGCAGCCCATGACCAAGCCCAGCCTGCCGGTCGGCCGCAACCCGACCGGCGCCTATATCCCCATGGCGCGGGTCGTCGACATGCTGCTGAACCCCGGCGGAGCCTACGAATTCAACGGCGAAAATCGGACCTATCCCGACATCAAACTGCTGTACTGGGCCGGCGGCAATCCGTTCCACAAGCAGCAGGACATCAACCGTTTCCTGAAAGGCTGGCGTCATCCGGAAACCATCGTCGTGCATGAGCCCTGGTGGACGCCGGCGGCGCGCCGCGCCGATATCGTGCTGCCGGTGGCGACGACGCTGGAGCGCAACGATATCGGCGGTTCGCCGCGCGACCGCTATATCGTCGCCATGCAGCAGGCGATCCCGCCCGTGGGCGAGGCGCGTCGTGAATACGAGATCTATTCCGATCTCGCCGGACGGCTCGGGTTTCATGACGAATTCACCGAGGGCCGCGATGAGATGGACTGGCTGCGCCACATGTATGACGTCGCGCGCCAGAACGCGTCGCGCAAAAAAGTTGAGATGCCGGATTTCGATGTGTTCTGGGAGGACGGACATTTCGCGCCCGACATGCCGGAAGAACCGTACGTGCTGTTCGCCGCGTTTCGCAACAACCCCAAGGCCGCGGCGCTGCGGACGCCGTCCGGCAAGATCGAGATATTTTCCGAAACCATCGACGGGTTCGGCTATGACGATTGCCCCGGCCACCCGACCTGGCTGGAGCCCGTCGAATGGCTCGGCTCGGACAAGACAGCGCGCCACCCGCTGCACATGATTTCCAACCAGCCGCGCTACCGATTGCACAGCCAGATGGATTTCGGCGCGCCGAGCCAGGCCAACAAGATCGACGGCCGCGAACCGCTCTGGATGCATCCCGACGACGCCGAAGCGCGCGGCCTTGCGGACGGCGACATCGCGCGCGTGTTCAATGACCGGGGATCGTGCCTCGCGGGTGTCGTGGTGACCGACGGCATCCGGCAAGGCGTGATCCGCCTCCCGACCGGGGCCTGGTTCGACCCGCTCGACGCCGGCGAAATCGGCTCGCTCGACAAGCACGGCAACCCCAACATGCTGACGCTGGACAAGGGCTCGTCCCGCCTGGCGCAAAGCTGTGCCGCGCAATCGACGTTGGTGGAAATCGAACGGTTTGAGGGCGATGTGCCGGCGATCACGGCGTATGACACGCCGGCGACGGCGGGCCCGGTTTAGAGTCGGGGCTCCGCCGAGCCCTAGCCGGGCATTTTCGGGAAACCCTTGACATCCGGATCGATCGATGTCGACGGGATCTTGCTCGACAGATACACGTTGACGGTCGGCTGGACCAAGTCCTTTTGATCGACTACGCCCGCGCGCAAGCTCACCATGTTGGGGCGGTTAGAATTTCTGCCGAACATTTGCGACCCGCAATCCGCACAAAAATGTTTTTCCATGTTCGCGCCGCTATCGGCCACGTGCTTGAAGATTTTCGGGGTCCCGCTGACCGCCAAGGCTTCGTCGTCGACAAACAGCAGGGTCCCAAAGGCCGCCCCGGTGGCGGCGCGGCAGTCGCTGCAATGGCAGTTGGCGGTGAAGCTGATCTCGGTATCGGTGGTGAACGCGATGTTTCCGCACAGGCATTTTCCGGATAATTTCGGCATCCCCTCGGTTCCTTTCCAATTGTCCCCGGTTCTTCAATTATAGCCTATCACCGGCATCGCAGAACGTCCTTGATGCGTTTTCGCGACTCGTCCAAAATCCTGGTCAAACCGGCAGAGGGAAAACCGAGATGAAAACCATCAATATATCGATCGACGAGATGAGCCGCCGGACGGCCCGGTTCGGCGACATGAAACCCTATAAGCAGTCCCAAAATGAAGCCCAGGGCATCCCGCCCGCCGCCATCGAAAAGGTTTCCGCCAAATCCGTCTATCCGGTGATGTCGCCAGAAGGTTGGGCCGGCCGTAACAGCGCGGCGTCGGTCAAGGGCGCGCCCGGCCTCACGGTCAGCCTCGCGGAATGTCCTCCGGGCGACAATCCCGGCCTGCATGCCCATGAAAACGCGGTCGAGAATTTTATCTGCGTGCGCGGCCGGTTCGAGATTAGCTGGGGCGACGAGGGCGAAAACAGCACGATCCTCGAGCCGCTCGATTTCATATCCGTGCCGCCCGGCGTGTGCCGGAACTTCACCAATATCTCCGACGAGCTGGGCTATCTCTATGTGGTGATCCAGCCGCCGGAGGGCGACGCCTTCGACAATGTCGCGTTCTCCCCCAGCCTCGGCGAGGAAATCGTCGGAGAGTTCGGAGCCGACACGGTGTCCCGGATGAACGATATCGGCTTTAAATTCGACGCCGGAATCGACAACTGACGCCGTGGGCGCATGATAGAAGATCGCCGCCCGATCGATGGGCTGTCGCATGTCAAGGGCGCGACCGACTCGCCCCTGCTCCGGCTGACGATCCCGGCTTTGCTGAGAGAAACCGCGACGAGATTTCCCGACCGCGATGCGGCGATCTTTCTGGCACAAAACATTCGCTGGAGCTACGCCGAGTTGTCCCGCGAGGTCGACAGGCTCGCCGGCGGGTTGTTGCATCTGGACATCGTAAAGGGCGACCGGGTCGACATCTGGTCTCCGAACAGGATCGAATGGCTGCTGACCCAGTTCGCGACCGCGCGGATCGGCGCGATCCTGGTCTGTATCAATCCGGCCTATCGGTTGCGCGAGCTCGACTATGCGCTCAACAAGGCCGGCTGCAAGGCGCTGGTCACGGCGAAATCCTTCAAGACTTCGGACTATGCCGGCATGCTGCAAGAACTGGCCCCGGAACTGTCCACCGCCGCACCGGGGGATTTGCGCACCGCGAAATTCCCCGCGCTGCGTAGCGTGATCGTGATGGGGGACGATGCGTCGCCGGGGGCGATCGCGTTTGACGATGTCTGCGCGGCGGGTGGCGATGTGCCGGCGGTGGAGCTCGATGCGATTACCGACGGGCTGTCTCCCGACGACCCGATCAACATCCAGTTCACCAGCGGCACCACGGGCAGCCCGAAGGGGGCCTGCCTGACCCATTTCAACATCGTCAATAACGCCCATTTCGTCACCGCGGCGATGGAATTCACAGAAGCCGACCGGCTCTGTATCCCGGTGCCGTTCTACCATTGCTTCGGCATGGTGATGGGCACACTTGGATGCGTCGGCAAGGGCGCGGCCATCGTCATTGCGGCCGAGGGGTTCGATCCGGCGGAAACCCTGAAAACCGTCTCGGCCGAAAAATGCACGGCGCTGTACGGCGTCCCCACCATGTTCGTCGCCGAGCTCGCGCTGGATAATTTCGAATCCTACGACCTCTCTCATCTGAGAACCGGAATCATGGCGGGCGCGCCGTGCCCTATTGAAATCATGAAACAGGTCCAGTCGCGCATGAACATGACCGATGTCACGATCGCCTACGGCATGACGGAAACCTCGCCGGTGTCGTTCCAGAGCAATGTGGACGATCCGCTCGACAAGCGCGTCGGCTCGGTCGGCCGGGTGCACCCGCATGTCGAAGTGAAGGTGATCGGCGAGGACGGCCATAGCGTCCCGATCGGCGTTCAGGGCGAGCTGCTGACGCGCGGTTATTCGGTGATGCGGAAATATTGGGACGATCCGGAGAAAACCGCCGAGAGCATCGACGGCGATGGCTGGATGCACACCGGCGATCTGGCGAACATCGACGGGGAAGGATATTGCGACATCACCGGCCGGGTGAAAGACATGATCTGCCGGGGCGGAGAGAATATCTACCCGCGTGAAATCGAGGAATTTCTGTTCACCCACCCGGATATTATTCAGGCCCAGGTCTTCGGCGTCCCGGACCCGAAATACGGCGAGATCGTCTGCGCCTGGATCGTTTTACGCGGCGGCGCGGACATCGGGGCCGACGACATCAAGGTGTTCTGCAAACGGAACATCGCCCATTTCAAGATGCCGGCTCATGTGCGGTTCAAGGACGAACTGCCGATGACCGTCACCGGCAAGCCGCAGAAATTCATCATGCGCGACCAGATGATGGCAACGCTCGACCTTCCGGCATCCGGTCAGGATCCGTAGACAATGGCCTAGAATACGCCCGCGGCGACCAGGATCAGACGCAGCGCCAGCGCCGTCAAAATAGTCTGGAGGGCGATGCGGAACACCCGTTCGGGGATCAGGTCGAGCGCCTTCTTGCCGATCCATGTGCCGATGAATGATGTCGCGATCATGGCCGCCATCAGGGGCGCATAGCTGCCGAATTTGACGCCCAGAACGCCGAAGGCCACCACCTTGGCGATGTGGACGATGGTCATCAACACTCCGATGGTCGCGATGTGATTGCGCCGGTCGGGGGAGATCGCGGCGGTGAAGGCGCCGAGCAGCGTTCCCGTGGCGCTGACGAATATGCCGAGAAAGGTGACCACGAAACCAATAAAGGCGAACCGGCCGCGTTCTGGACCGAACCGGGCAAGCCGAGGAATCCAGGCCAAAATCAGGATGCTGACGCCCAGCACCATCTGCAGGGTGGTTTCGGGCAGGCTGACGAATATCCGGCCGCCGATCGCCGCCCCGATCACCGAGCCGATGGTAAACGGGACGACGGTTTCTCGTATCAGAAATTGCCAGCGGGAAATCGCCATGCTGACCGCCGCGCCCAGTTGAACCACCGTGTGCACCGGGATCAGAATGACCGGCGGAAAGATGAATGCGAGAATACCGAGCAGGATCAGCCCGCCGGCCGTCCCCGCGATGGCCGAAATGACGGCGGTGACCAGGGCCGCGAGCGAGAGCCCGGCGAAGACCGAGAAATTGACCCCCGCCATGCCGAGAAACTGCCCGCTTGTTGCGTCCATGCCCGCCTGTTCTACAGATACAACGCGTTGAGCCAGACGTCATGTATGTTGCACATGCTGGCGACATAGACGGTCTTGCGAAGCTTGCTGATGTCGTGGCTCGACATCGGCGCGTCTTTCAGAGGATCGAAGCGCGTTTCGGCCACGAACCGGAAATTCTCGTCGAGGATCATGTGTTTCACGATGTAATGCTGAAAGCCCTTCATCGGATGGCCCGTGGTCACTTCGATCTTGTTCCCCTCGCGCTCGATGGTCGGTAAATGACCGCCGATTTTCTTGGCCCATCGGCCGGGGTTGCGCCTAGTGTAATACACGCCGCCCGCCATTGGCGAGTGTGTTGCATTTCCATGACCCGCGGCCAGGATCGCGCGCGGCAGGAACAGCGACCCCGCCGCGCTTGCAAGACCAAGCCGAAGAATGCCGCGACGTTCCATGATAACCTCCTCTGGAATGTAATCGGGATACCCGAACCTTGAATTCCATAGATACCACTTTTCCTGAATTAGGCTTCCCTGTTCTTTTGTGAATGATTTCGAGGAGAAAAATATGAATCG
>JAYZAW010000193.1:0-7091 GCA_036339495.1 Pseudomonadota bacterium
CGGTGGTCGTTATGATACCGGGCGTGAACTCTGCCCGCCGATGACACATGCCATCGTTAAGGTTTAATAATTTAGTTTAATATAGTGTTTGAGTCAAGTTATTTTTCCTGTTGTGAAAACTATGATTTTCAGTTTTAGAAATAATGCCAAAGATTTGAGAAATGTCTCCCCAATTACTCAATTGTGCCATCCATGCGCAAATTCTTCAGTTCTCCATCGGTCATATCGAGCATCTCGGCCAGAACTTCATCCGTGTGCTGGCCCAGGGTCGGCGGGGCGCGGTGGTAGGCGAGGGGGGTCTCGCTGAGCTTGGCGGGGTTTGCCGCCAGCGTGACCTTGCCGCTGCCCGCGAGTGGGTGATCCATGTCGATCGCCATGCCGCGCGACGCGACCTGAGGGTCATTAAAGACCCGGTCGATTGTGTTGATCGGCCCGCAGGGCACACCGGCCAGCTCCAGCAGGGTGATCCAGTCGTCGGTCGCGCGCGTGGCGAAGATGCCGTCGAGGATCGGTTTGATCGCTTCGCGGTTCTCGATGCGCAGCGTGTTGGTCGCAAAGCGCGGGTCCTCGGCCAGATCGGGTCGTTCGACGGTTTCGCAGAATTGCCGGAACTGGGCGTCGTTGCCGGCCGCCAATATGACGTGGCCGTCGCCGGTCGGAAACACACCATAGGGCACCACCGACGCATGCGCATTGCCGAGCCGGTCGGGATTCCTGCCGGTATTGAGATACTCCACCGCGTGATAGGCGAGCCAGGATATCTGGGAATCCAACAGCGCCAGGTCGATATGCTGGCCCTTTCCGGTGGCGTCGCGGTGGCGCAAGGCGCTGAGCACCGCGACCGCCCCATGCATGCCGGTCATGATATCGGCGATGCCGACCCCGACCTTGATCGGGTCGCCGTCGGGCTCGCCGGTGACCGACATGATGCCGCCCATGCCCTGGGCGAGATAGTCATAGCCGGCGCGGTTGGCGTAGGGGCCGAACTGGCCGAAACCGGTGATCGAGCAATAGACTAGCGCCGGGAAATCGTCTCTCAGATCGTCATGGCCGAGCCCGTAGCGGGACAACGCGCCGACCCTGAAATTCTCGATCAGCACATCGCATTTCGGTAGCAGACGCCGGATCAGCGCCTGGCCGGCGGGGGTCGCGATATCGATTGCGACGGACCGCTTGTTGCGGTTGGCCGACAGATAGAACGCGCTTTCCGTGGTGGCGTCGCCGTTTGCATCATTGATGCAGTGCGGACCCCATTTGCGGGTATCGTCGCCCTCGCCGGGCCGCTCGATTTTGATGATCTCGGCGCCGTAATCGCCCATTAGCTGGGTACAGGTCGGGCCCGCCAGAATGCGCGACAGATCGAGAACCCGGATACCGTCGAGGGCGCCGCTCATGGAAGGCGCGTCACTCGGCCGCCTCGGGCTTTCCGATCAAGTCCTCGGGCGTGGTTTTTTCCATTTCGAAGGTGCTGTCGACCGAGGTGTATTCCTTGTAACCCAGCCGCGCGATGGGGCGCATTTTCAGGGTGTCGAGCAGGCCGTCCTGGGTGATTACGTTGTCGTCGATGTGGACGCCGATCACCCGGCCGACGATCAGTTGGTGTGTCGACGAGGGCTTGTTGCCGGGCAGCACCATGGTCTGGAAATGGGTGCATTCGAATTGCACCGGCGAGCCCTTGACGCGCGGCGGCTTGACGAATTTCGACGGCAGCGCTTTGAGCCCGGCGGCGTCCAGCTCGTCGACCCCGCGATCGACGATAAACGCAGTGTGGCTGACTTCCTCGCGCTGATCCCAGGTCGCCATGTTGTATACGAATTCACCGGTCGCCTCGATATTGACCACTGTGTCTTTTGGTTGGCCGTCATCGGTGTGGCCGCCGATGGAAAAGCACACAAAGGGCGGGTCGTAGCTCAACCCGTTGAACCAGCTGAACGGCGCCAGATTGATCTCGCCCGCTTCCGACATGGAAGTGATCCAGCCGATCGGACGCGGCACCACGCAAGCCTTGATCGGATTGTACTTTAAGCCGTGATCGTTCTTGTCCGGTTCATAAAACATATCATTTTCCGTGTGTTTCTAATTGCTTACGCGAATTTTCCATCGATCAGGATAAAAGCGATGCGGCATGGCGCATCGGACCGGTTGGCCCAGGCGTGATTGGTGCCGCGCTGAACCACCACGTCGCCTTCCCGGCACAGCACTTCCGACTTGTCCATCACCATGACGATTTCGCCCGACATGATCACCGCGTAATCGATGGTTTCCGTGCGGTGCATCAGCGGATGCGCCGGCGTTTCCGAGGAGTCGGCGGCGTGTTCCGACCCGAACTCCTTGAAACTTTCCTTGGCCGCTTCCCGGTCGACATTGTCGATCCAGTCTCCTTCCGGCGGGAATTCGATGACCCGGAACACCGAGCCGTTGGGGCCGGGCTCCAGCCCGATCTTTTCGCCTTCGGCCGCATTGTCAGCGTTGCCGCCGAGCTCCGCCGGGGCTTCGAACTGACGCCAGACATTGTTGATCTGTACGCCGGGACGGCCCGGGGGATGGAAAATATTGACCGCCTGATCGTCGATGATCACCACGGCCTCGCCGTCATCCTTATGGCCCGTCACGATACGCCGCACGCCCTTGCTCATTAACTAATCTCCCATAATGCTCTTGAGCTCTATATTAAACCGCGAGAGCGGCGCGCGCTAGCATGGGCGACCCGGTGCAGCGCAATTGTCGACAGGATCACCGATAAGGCGAACAGCACAATGCCGAGATGGATATCGGCGCTGGTCAGCAGGCTGCCTTCGATCACCAGCACGGTCACGGCGACGATGAACACGTCCAGCATCGACCATTTGGACACGGCGGCGAAGATCTTCAGGATGCGCCGCGTGAGATCGTGGTTTTCTCCGGCGAAGAACCAGGCCCACAGCGCGATCAGGATCTTGGCGGCGGGGAATACCACGGAAAAGAAAAACACCAGCGCGAACAGGCCGAAATTGCCCGCCGTCCAGAAGGTGAAAACCGCCCCGAAGATGGAATAGGTATCGGCGAACATCATCAGCTTGGTGACCGAAATCGCGGGCATCAGCAGCCCGCCGACCAGCATCGGCAGAGCGAGCAGTAACAGAACGCCGGCGTGCGGGTCGCGTCGGGAATTGTTTGACAGCAGGCTCATGGTCCTCTAGATATAAGTCAAAACGACCCGCTGAGCCACATCAGCACCGCTGAAAGCGTTATCGCCGACAGCGCGGTTTCCACCGTCACGATGCCCGCCATCAGCGGCGCGTCGCCGCCGAGTTGGCGGGCCAGAACATCGGCCCCGGGCGACGCCGGCGTCGCCGCCATCATCATGGTGATGGATAACCCGAGCCCGGTCAGCCCGGTGAACTGGAGGACGCCCCAGGCGACGACCGGCATCGCGACCAGCTTGAGCAGGCAGGTGGCGGCGATGGCGCCGAAATGGGTCTTGCCGAGCGAGAGATCGAGCCCCGCCCCGACGCAGAGCAGCGCAATCGGCAGCGCCGCCTTGCCAAGAATGTCGAGTGCGTCCAATAGCGAGGCCGGCTGCGGTAGCTCGAACAGATTGATCAGAATGCCCGCCACGCAGGCGATGATCAACGGATTGGTCGCGATCTGGTAGGGAATCCGCCACCAGCCGGGCTTGCCGCCCGCGCCGTATTTGGCCATGGCCGCGATCGCGATCACATTGACCGTGGGCATCGCGAAGGCCACGAACACCGCGGCGACAGTCAACCCGGCGGGACCGAAAAACGCCGATGCCACGGCGAACCCTATATAGGCGTTGAGCCTCACCGTTCCCTGCAGTACGGAGGTAAAGCTGGGCCCGTCGATGCGCAGGAAGGGGCGGAGCAACAAGCAGGCCGCGGTCATCACGCCAACCAGCGCCAGCACGGTATAGATGATCCGGTCGATCTGGATGCCGTCGATATCGGCGCCGGCGAGCGTGTGGACCAACAACGCCGGCAGCAGCACGAAATACGCCAGGCGCTCCGCCGGCGACCACAGGCCGTCGCCCGGAAATCCGCTTCGTTTGAAGACATAACCGATCACGATGAGGATGAAAATCGGCGCGATGGCCGAGACGACGGCGATCATCCGCGCAGCACTTTCAAACGGTCCAGCGCGCCTTGCAAAATATAGGATGCGGCCATTTTATCGACCACCTCGGCGCGCCGCCGGCGCGACATGTCGGCGTCCAGCAGCGTCCGCGTGACGGCGACGGTCGATAGCCGCTCGTCCCAAAACCCGATCACGATATCGATCTTCTCCAGCAGGTTGGCCGCGAATTGCCGCGACGACTGGCAGCGCGGCCCTTCGCTGCCATCCATATTCAACGGCAGCCCAATGATCAACCCGCCAATCTCGTGTTCCGCGATAATGCCGCGCAGCTTCCCCGCGTCGGCGGTGAACTTGCCGCGCCGCAGGTTCTCCATGGGCGTGGCCACCATCAGCAACCCATCCGACAGCGCCAGACCAATGGTCTTCTCGCCGAGATCGAGCCCGAGCAGGCGGGAGGCGCGTGGCAAGGCGGCTTCGAGTTCTTCAATCGGCGTTACGGGCACGGAGCGGGGCCTCGTTTTGCAGGCATAAGGATCATCGCGTTGTATTCGGCAAGTCGCGGGGATGTTGTTGCTTTATAGGGCAATGGTGGTCAATGATTTTCGACGATCGGTACGAGAAAACCACGATAACGTACGATCAGCCCGACGAGTGGAACAAATATTTCTATGTGAAAATTAAATCGAGGTCGCCATATCGGTCGAAATGTTCTGCTATCAAAGTGGCTTCCGAGGGAAGCGCATCGCAAAAAGATTTAGCGCGCGCCTTCGATCTTCCCGCAATGATGATTGTTAATCGACGCTCATCACTAAGTAATTTCGCCAATCGGCCACCAAATACACCGTAGCCTCCGACAATAAGGTTGCGCACCCTTGAACCGTTCACGCCAGAAAACGCTCTTTCATTTCAGTTTCCACGACAAAGCAGGATTCGCGTTTGCCGAAAACACGGAACCGGTTGGCGGCAATGCATTCATATATCATGCGGCTCACCGTGCGTGGGAGTATGCGAAACATTCGGACGGCCGACCAGGGCCGGCCCAAACCTTCGAACATGCGTATAGTGCCTTCGGCCTTGAACCAAGCGACGCCGTCGGCGAGAAGGATATTGGTCTCATAATCGCCCGGATCGAGTCCATAATGCCGATAAAGGGAATGACCGAGCGTTGTTTGCGCCGCAAGGAGTTTGAACTTCGCCTGAGAGTCATCTCGAAGTATGAAATGCGCCCAGCCTGTGCAAAGGTTGCAATAGCCATCGAAAATAATGATTGGTCGATCATCGGGAAAAACAGCAACGGAAGGGTCGCTGCGATAGCTGTATGGCTCTCGCTCGATGCCCACTCTCAGCACTCTCCTTTGGTATTCGGCGCGGTGGCTATCTGGCTCAATTTCTTTCCGCCAGCGATCACGCGGTCATCGGCATGTCGCTCGACGCCAGGGAATCGATGACCTCGTCGGCGGTTTTCACGTCGGCGAAGACCCGGTTCAGGGTCTTGAGTTCGTGCGCGTGGGCGTCGCGCTGCACTTCGGCGGTGCCGTCCTCGACGATGATCATGCGGTAGTTGTTTTCGACCCCGCCGCGGATTGTGGTCGACACGCAGACGCAGGTGGTCACGCCGGTGACCACGCAGGTGGTGACGCCGTAATTGCGCAGGATGGTGTCGAGCGGCGTGTTGGAGAACCCGCCATAGCCCTTTTTGACCACCAGATGTTCGCCTTCTTCGGGCGTCAACTCGTCGATGATCTCCGCGCCCCAGCTGCCTTCGACGATGAACTGGGAGTTCCGCGACCGCTCGTGACGCCAATAGGGGAACGCCGCGTCCGAATAGTCGGGCGCCAGCACATGGGCGATATGGATCACCGGCCGGCCCGCGTCGCGGTACGCCGCCGCCAGCGCCTGGATGCGCGGCGTCGGCGAGGCCAGGAATTCGTGATCGATGTTTCGCTCTGGGTTTTGTTTCGCCATCAGCCCGAACACGCCGTCGGGGTGGACAAAATCATTCTGCATATCGACGATGATCAACGCCGAATTTTCGATCTCCGGCCCGGTGGGAGTCATGGCGGCCTCCGTTTTTCGTCAGTTTCAACCAATTGATGATGCCAGAAGGAGCGGGCGAAGCCAATCGGGCTTTGGCAATCACGCCGCGCCGGCAACGGACATGATGAATTGAAAACGGCGGCTCCGAAGAACCGCCGCATCACTGTTTACTGGTTGATGGCTGCTCAGCTGACTTTGCGACGCCGGCGCGCGATTGCCAGCCCGAAAATTCCAAAAGCAAACATGGCGAGCGTTCCGGGTTCTGGCATTTCCCTATCATCGCCAGGGGTTTCGAAGGAGGCGGTGCAACGGTTCCAGCGGGTGTTCTGCAGATCGACATGATTGGATACGAACTGCACGCAACCCTGCCCATTGTCGATATCGATGACAGTGGTCTGTTTGCCTTCGCCGCCCAGATCGATGAAACCATATAGCGCAATCCCGCCCAGGATCACATTATCCAGGTCAAAGACCTCATTGGTTTCGTTGTATGTGTCGACAACGAACATGGCGACAAGATCCGTTATGGGATCGCCTTCAAGGCCCAGGGGGTTGTCAATCTTATCCCAATCGTCTTCGCCTTTCATGATCGACGAATCGTCGAAATCAAACTGGACCAGTTTGCCGTCGGCGCGGAAAATCGCAACCGTACCCCCGGTAGTCTTCAGGATCACATCCGATTCCGAAATTTTGAAAGCGGTTTTGCTGACATCCACATCGATGATAACGAACCCGTCTTCGTTTCCGCCGTTTTCCACTTTGTCGAGTTTGTCGAGATCGAATATTAAGGGCCCGTTCTGGTCGCTTTCGCCGGGCAGACTGTTCCACGAAGCCTGATCGGTCACAACACAGGGAACGCTGTTTTGTTCCTTGAAACTGAATTTTGAAATATTTTTTCGAACACAATTTCGCCGATGGCTGCCGCGATTGCCTTTTTCATATCGTCAAGTTTAGTCAACAGGCTGGAATGATCGACCCCG
>JAYZAW010000194.1:0-15688 GCA_036339495.1 Pseudomonadota bacterium
ATGATGAAAGCCGGGTTCGGGCGCAGCCGTGGATTTACCGAGTTGCGGCGCGCGGGAAGGGCGCTGCGGCGGCGGATCAATGGTCTGTGCGCGGAGATTGCGGCGCGGATTGCGCTGGATGCGCGGGAACGGAGTTCGGACCAGGACAAAAGTATCCCCTCGCCCCTTTGTGGGAGAGGGGGGACCCGCCGCGCAGCGTTGGGGGGTAAGGGACTTCTTGGCGCTGTTTTCAGTCGCACTGCCAAAGCCCGACCCCATTTCACCATCCTCTCCCCGGTGGGCATGGGGTTCATCGTTGCTTTTTTGCAGGGGGATGGGCGCGGCGACAAATTTGCGCCGGGCCGGCGCGTGGCGTCGCCGCCGGAACCGGTTGAACCGGCGTCGATGGCTTGCGATGATGTGTAAATAACCGGAGGAGAAGAACAATGCGCGGATTGATCGTTTTCATGTTGGGTTTCAGTTTAATCGCCGGGCTGACCGCCGCAGGCGCGCCGGCCGTTGCCGGTCCGACGCTGGACGGGGTGCGCGCCAAGGGGTTTGTGCGCTGCGGGGTCAGCGAGGGGTTGCCGGGATTTTCCAGCCCGGACGCCAAGGGGCATTGGAAGGGCATCGACGTGGATTTCTGCCGCGCGGTCGCCGCCGCGATTCTGGGCGATCCTTCCAAGGTGAAATTCGTGCCGTTGACGGCGAAGCAGCGCTTTACGGCGCTGCAATCGGGCGAGCTCGATCTGCTGTCGCGCAACACGACCTGGACCCTGACCCGCGATACGCGGCTCGGGCTCAATTTCGCCGGGGTGACCTATTATGACGGGCAGGGCTTCATGGTGCGCAAGGATCTCGGCGTAAAAAGCGCGGCCGAGCTCGATGGCGCGACGCTGTGCATCAATTCCGGCACCACCACGGAGCTCAACGCGGCGGATTATTTTCGCTCCAACGGCATGAAATATACGCCGGTGACGTTTGAGAAGTCGGACGAGGTGGTGGCCGCCTACGACGCCGGGCGTTGCGATGTCTACACCACCGACCAGTCCGGGCTGTACGCCCAGCGCATCAAGCTCAAGCAGCCGGACGCGCACAAGATCCTGCCCGAGATCATTTCCAAGGAACCGCTCGGCCCGGTGGTGCGTCAGGGCGACGACGAATGGTTCAACATCGTGCGCTGGACCCTGTTCGCCCTGATCAACGCGGAGGAGTTCGGCCTCACCAGGAACAACGTCGCGAAAACGCGCGCGGGCACGAAAAATCCCGGCATCAGGCGGCTGCTCGGGCTCGAAGGCAAGATGGGCGAGAACCTCAAGCTCTCACCCGGCTGGGCCTATGACGTGGTGCGTCACGTGGGCAATTACGGCGAGATGTTCGAGCGCAATCTCGGTCCGGGCACCACGTTGAACATCGCGCGCGGGCTCAATCGGTTGTGGAGCAAGGGCGGCGCCATGTACGCGCCCCCGGTTCGGTAATCAATGCCGCAAGTCTGGTATGACCGGCGATACCGGGCCGTATTGTGGCAGATTCTGGCCGTGGCAGGGGCGGTCCTGCTGAGCTGGTTCCTGCTCGGCAATCTGTTCGATAATCTGGCGCGGCGCGGCATCGCGTCCGGGTTCGGATTTCTCGATTCGACCGCCGGGTTCGGGATTACCATGTCGCTGATCCCCTATAGCGAGGCGTCGAGCTATGGGCGGGCGTTCATGGTCGGGCTGCTCAACACCCTGCTGGTCTCGGCGCTGGGCATACTGTGCGCGACCGTGCTGGGCTTCGGCATTGGGATCGCGCGGCTGTCGGGTAACTGGCTGGTGGCGCGGCTGGCCACGATCTATATCGAAACGCTGCGCAATATTCCGCTGCTGCTGCAAATTTTCTTCTGGTATTTCGCCGCGCTGAATGCCCTGCCGTCGCCGCGCCGCAGCTATGAATTCGCCGGCGGCGTCTTTCTCAATGTCCGGGGGCTGTATGTGCCGGCGCCGGCGTTGGAAAGCGGGCTTGGCTGGCTTGTCGCGGGCGCGCTCGCCGGGCTGGTCGCCGCCATTTTCTATCTCCGGTCCGCGAAAGGCCGGCTCGCCGGCGGGGCCGCGATATTCATCGGCGTGACCGGATTGGTCGCGCTGGCCGGCGGATTTTCCCTGTCCTGGGAATTTCCGGCGTTGCGCGGGTTCAATTTTCGCGGCGGCGGGGTTCTGATCCCCGAGCTGGTGGCGCTTTTGCTGGCGCTGTCACTCTATACTGCGGCCTTCATCGCCGAGGTGGTGCGGGCCGGGATCGAGGCGGTGCCGCACGGCCAGATCGAAGCGGCGGCCTCGCTGGGGCTAAGCCGCCGCCGGATATTGCGCGACATCGTGATTCCCCAGGCCATGCGGGTGATCATTCCGCCTCTGACCAACCAGTATCTGAACCTGACCAAGAATTCCTCGCTGGCCGCCGCGATCGCCTATCCGGATCTGATCTCGGTATTTGCCGGCACGGTGCTCAACCAGACCGGCCAGGCGGTTGAGGTGATCGCCATTACCATGGCGGTCTATTTGTTCATCAGCCTCGTGATTGCCCTGCTGATGAATCTGTATAACCGGCGCGTCATGGGCAAGGGCAGCGCGTGATGATCCGCTGGATGCGCGCCAATCTGTTCTCGTCGCCGCTCAACGCCGCGCTCACTTTGGCCGCGCTCGGGCTGCTCTATGCCGCGCTGCCGCCCTTGATCGACTGGGCGGTCATCGATGCGGATTGGCGCGGCGAAACCCGGCGCGACTGCACGGGCGGCGGCGCGTGCTGGGTGTTTATCCGCGCGCGGTTCGGTCAGTTCATCTACGGATTTTATCCCGCCGTGGAACGCTGGCGGGTCGACGCGGCGTTCGTCGTCCTAATCGCCGCAATGGCGCCGTTGTTTTTGCCGGGGGTGCGTCGCAAGGGCTGGGTCGGGGTCGGGCTGGTGCTGCTGTTCCCCTGGGTCGCGGTCGGCTTCTTCGCCGGCGGGGTGTTCTCGCTTGCCGAAATCGAGACTGGAAAATGGGGCGGGCTGATGCTGACCCTGATCGTGGCCGGGGTCGGGATTACCGCCTCCCTGCCCGTTGGGATCCTGCTGGCGCTGGGCCGGCAATCCTCCATGCCGGTGATCCGCGCGCTCTGCGTGGCCTTTATCGAGCTGTGGCGCGGCGTGCCGCTGATCACCGTGCTGTTCATGGCGGCGGTGATGCTGCCGCTGTTCCTGCCCGACGGCATGACGCTGGATAAATTGCTGCGCGCGCTGATCGGCGTGTCCCTGTTTGCCGGCGCCTACATGGCGGAGGTCGTGCGCGGCGGGTTGCAGGCGGTGCCGCTCGGCCAGATCGAGGCGGCGCAAGCGCTCGGGCTCGGCTATTGGCGCATCATGGTATCGGTGGTTCTGCCGCAGGCGCTGCGCATCGTCATTCCCGGCATCGTCAATGTGTTCGTTGCCTTGTTCAAGGACACCACGCTGGTGCTGATCATCGGGCTGTTCGATTTCCTCGGCATCATCAAGGCGGCGCTGACCAACCCCGAATGGCTCGGCTTTTCGGTCGAGGGCTACGTGTTCGCGGCACTGGTGTTCTGGATGTTCTGTTTTTCGATGTCGCGCTACTCGGCGCGGCTCGAACGCCGCCTCGGCGGCGCGCGGCGGGTTTGATTAATGCATATCTCGCCATAACCGGTAATCATCCGGTGTGTCGATATCGAAACTCAAGTTCGGGCGGTGCAGGATCTGCACGCTCAGCCCCGAGAGGTGCGCTTCCTCCATATGAGCGGCAAAGCTGCCGTCGCCGAAGCGGAATGTGAAACCGTTCGATGTCGGCACGCAGAGTGCGTTGGTGCCGCGCCCGCGCCGGTCCGACGCAATGGCCACGTCGTGACCGGTCGTCGCCAGCGCCAGCAAATCCTCGGCGGTGGCGATCGGAAGGTCGGTCGGCAGCACCAGGACCGCGCGCGCGCCGTTGTTGCGCCCGGTCGTCATGGCTTCGGTCAGGGCGGGGTTGAGACCGCCGCCGGTTTCGCGCAATGCCACCGCGCCGCGCGACCTGGCGATATCCAATACCCGATCGTCCGCGCTGATCACGATGGTGTTCGACAGGCCTGGAAACGCCGACGCCAGGTCAAGCGTGTGGTCGAGCAGCGACGCGTTCAATGCCATCCGGTCCGCATCGTCGAGAAAGCCCGCGAGCCGGGTTTTGCCGTTGGCCAGGGATTTGACCGGTATGATGGCGTTGATTTTCAAACCGTGATCTCCAGACCACGCGCGAAGTCGACGGTCTGTTCCGCCAATCGGGATTTGCTCTTCAAATCGCGCATGATGGTATTCGTCACCAACACTTTTATGCCGAGCTCCTCGATTGGTTGCAACAAATCCCTGTCGGCCTCGTCGATAACGATGCCGTCGATCAGGCCGGCATAATGGCGCGCGATTCCCAGAGCCGAGATTTCCACGCCGAGTTCAGCCATCATCTTGGCCGCCGGTCCCTTGATCGCCATGCCGCCGACAATGGGAGAGACCGCGGCGATGGGAATTTTGCGGGTTTTGATGAACGCGTCGAAGGCGGTGATCGCGAGCATGGGGGCGATGGAAACATAGGGGTTGGACGGGCAGATAATCATCGCGCCGATGGAATTGCCCCCGAGCATTTTGGCCAGCGCCGGGGCGGGTTCGGCCCGGTCGGCGCCGTCGAAGGTGAAGCCCGCGACTTCCGGTCCGCAGGCCAGACGCACGAAATAATCCTGAAACGGCAGCCGGTCGCCGGTCGCGGTTTCGACGATCGTGCGCACCGGCCCGTCGGACATCGGGATCACCGCGCAGGCAATGCCCAGCCGGCTGCACATATTTTCCGTGATATCGGACAGCGCCTCGCCGGCGCGCAACCGCCGGGTGCGCTCCACATGGGTCGCGAGATCGCGGTCGCCGAGCTTGAACCAAGTCTCGCCGCCGAACCCGGCTAGCGCGTCCATGAAGTTCCAGCTCTCGCCCGCGATGCCCCAGCCGGTCTCCTGATTGTTCATTTCGGCCAGGGTGTACATGACCGTATCCAGGTCGGGCGAGATATAAAGACCGAGATGTTCGAAATCATCACCGGTGTTTACGGCCACGACGAGCTTTTCAGCCTCCATGGTCATGGCCAGCCCAAGGGCCAACTTGGCGCCGCCGACGCCGCCGGCCAGAACGAGGATCTGGCCGCCCGCGCTCATCGGAACAGATCCAGTTCCCGGTCGCGGATCAGCTCGGCGCCGGTCCCGTCCGTGGATGGGTATGGAAAGCCCCTGATATGCACCAAAGGCCGTCCCTCATCGGCCTGGCCCATTACGATCGAGGCGGCGGACGCAATCTCGTCGGCCACGCCGATTTCGCTGACGCGCAGCTCGCGCCCCATAAGGTCCTCGCGTCCGCGCAGATCCAGCAGGCCGGGCAGACCCGCGACGCCGAGCGCGACGCCCATGGTGCCGTTACGCCAGGCCCGGCCGAGGCTGTCATTGATCACCACGCCGATTTGCGCACCGGTGGCGTCCAATATCGCCGCGCGCAGTTTTTCGGCCGACGCATCCGGGTCTTGCGGCAGCAGCAGCACGGTGTCGTCGCCATATTCCGGTTCGATATTGGAGGCGTCGATGCCCGCATTTGCCAGCACGTAGCCGAGCCGGTGGACCACGATCAGAACGCCCGGACGGTGGCGGACGATCTCGCGGGATTCAGCCAGGATCAACTCGACCAGCCGCGCGTCCTTGTTGACCTCTCCGGCAATCTTGACCGCCTCGGCCGACGGCGTGACCGCGCCGAGATCGGCATAGCGGGATTCCGATTTGGAGACGATCTTTTGCGCCAGCACCAGAATGTCGCCATCCCGCAATGTCTCGCCGTTCTCCGCCAGAGCGTCGAGCGCCAGCGCGCAGAGATCATCGCCGGGGCGTACGCGCTTGACGCCGCCCAGCGCCAAAATGGCGAGTTTTGTCGACTTGCCGTTCAATCGTCCAGCCCGGTAATGCGAATGCCGGCGCTCGGCACTTTGTAGCGCCGGTTGATCCAGATCAGCACCGATGTCAGCGCTTCCGAGGCGGCGGCATTGGCCAGCGGCCCGGCATGAATTCCGGTCATGCCGGCGGCGTCGGCCAGCGTGATGGTCGCTTCCCGCGCCTCTTTCTCGTCGCCGCAGACCAGAACGTCGCAGTCGATTTTGTAATCCGGGTCTTTCAAATGATGAGCCGAGACGCTCTGAAACGCCGACACGACTTTGACGCCATCACCCAGTGTCGACTGGGCAAGCTGGGCCGCCGATCCTTCCGCCGGCAGCTGCACCCGCGACACCCGCGGCGGGGCCAGCGGCACCGTGACATCGATCAATATCTTGCCCTTAAGTTCGGCGCGGACTTGCGCCAGCGTGTCGCGCTGCGCCGCAAAGGGCACGGTCAGGACCGCGATATCGCAGGCCCGGGCGGCGGTTTCGTTGTCGGCGCCCGACATGCCGGCTTCACCGACGGCGGCGGCGGCTTCCTCGGCCCGCGCCGCGTCGCGCGATCCGATGATGACCTTGTAGCCGGCCCGGGCCCAGCGAAAGGCGAGACCCGACCCTTCCGCTCCGGTTCCCCCCAGCACGGCGATTGTCGGCAATTGTGATGTCATTGGTTTTTCCTGTTCTGAACCGGCGTTGTCATGCCGCCGCCGTGTCGCGCGCGTATTTGCCCGCCGGGGTCTGGACCACCGAGGCCAGTTCGGGCGCGTTGAAAGACGCCGCGCGCCGGTCCGCATCCGGCTTGCCGTAAAGGGTCGTGCGCTGGACCGGAACCCGGCCTGAATTGCGGATCAGGGCTTCCATGGCTTCGGGCGGATATTCTTGCCCGTGCTGGGTGCCGGCGGCGCGCGATATGGTCTCGTTCATCAGTGTCCCGCCGAGATCATTGACCCCCGCTTTGAGGCAGGCGGCGACGCCGTCTTCGCCCATCTTGACCCAGGACACCTGGATATTTGGAATGACCGGGTGCAGGACGAGCCGGGCGACGGCGTGCATCAGGATGGTTTCGCGAAATGTCGGACCCCTGCGCACCAGACCCTTCAGATAAATCGGCGCTTCCATGTGAACGAAGGGCAGGGGCACGAACTCGGTAAATCCGCCGGTTTTTTCCTGCAATTCGCGCAGCCTCGACAAATGGCGTGCCCAGGATACCGGACCGTCGAGATGGCCGTACATAATGGTGGCGGTGGTGCGCAGCCCGGCGTGATGGGCCGCCTCGACCACGGAAAGCCATTCACCGGTGTTGAGCTTGTCCGGGCACAGGGTCTTGCGGATTTCGTCGTCGAGAATTTCCGCCGCCGTGCCGGGCAACGACCCGAGACCGGCGTCCATCAGCCGATCGAGAAACGCCGGGACGGTAATGCCAAGGGTCGCCGCGCCCTGGAATATTTCGAGCGGCGAAAAGGCGTGGATATGCATGTCCGGCGCGGTCTGCTTCACCACGCGGCACAGCTCCAGATAGGTCTCGCCGCTGTAATCGGGGTGGATACCGCCCTGCATGCAGACTTCGGTCGCGCCCCGGGCCCAGGCTTCGTCGACCCGCCGGGCGATTTCGTCGAGCGCCAGATCATACGGCGCGCCGCGCAGATTTTCGCTCAGCTTGCCCTTGGAGAACGCGCAGAATCCACAACGGAAATAGCAGACATTGGTATAGTTGATGTTGCGGTTGACCACATAGGCCACGGTGTCGCCATTGACTTTCTGTCTCAGCTCGTCGGCTGCGTTGCATACCGTGTGAAAGGAATTCCCGCGCGCCTGGAAAAGCGCCGCGATGTCGTTTTCGTCCAACCCGTCGCCGCCGAATGCCCGCGCAATGATCCTGTCGACCCGACCATCCACATTGCCGCCGGCCATAATTTCGGGAATCGGGAGTTCAAGTCCCGGCGACCAGACCTCGGTCCGGGCCAGCCCATCTGAATCGATCCCGCGCCGCACGGCCCGGACCATGGCTTTGTCCTGCCAGCGATCGCAATCTATTGCGAAGCCCGGGTATACCGCGAGCCGTTCAACAAGCAGCTTCCCCGTCGCGTCGGTCTCGCGGCGCAACTCTTCGAGATGCGGCCAGGGCGCTTCCGGGTTGACGTGATCCGGCGTGACCGGCGAGACGCCGCCCCAGTCATTGATCCCGGCGCCGACCAGCCTGGCGTAATCGCCCGGCGTCAGGTTCGGCGGCGCCTGGATATTCATCTCCGGCCCGAAGGCGATGCGCGCGAGTGCAATAGTGCGGGCCAAATCTTCGAAATCCGGGTCGGGCGCGTCTTCCATCTTGGTTGCCGGCTTGGCGCGGAAATTCTGGATGATGATTTCCTGGATATGGCCATGCCGGTCATGGGCGTCGCGCAGGGCAATTATTGAATCGATGCGTTCATCCCAGGTCTCGCCGATGCCGATCAGGATGCCGGATGTGAAGGGGACGGCAAGCTCACCGGCCAGCTCGATGGTTTCCAGCCGGGCCGCCGGGTGCTTGTCGGGCGAGCCATGATGGGGGCCGCCGGGTTCGCACAGACGTTCCGAGGCGCTTTCCAGCATGATGCCTTGCGAGACGGTGACCTGGCGTAGCTTTACAATCTCTTCCTTGGTCATCACGCCGGGGTTCGCGTGCGGCAGCAGCCCGGTTTCCTCAAAGACCAGCCGCGACATTTCGGTGAGATAGCCGATCGTGGTTTCGAAGCCGAGCGCCTCCAAGGCCTCCCGCGCTACCCGGTATCTGAGTTCCGGCTTGTCGCCCAGCGTGAACAGCACCTCGCGGCATCCCGCCTCGGCCCCGGCGCGCGCAATGTCCAGAACTTCCTCGGGCGACAGATAGGGGGCCTCGCCGGCGCGCGGCGGATGGGCGAAGGTGCAGTAATGGCACACGTCGCGACACAGCCGGGTCAGCGGGATAAACACCTTGCGTGAATAGGAAACCAGATCCCCATGACCGGCATCGCGCAGATCCGCCGCGTGCAACATGAGTTCGCGGGTCGGCCCATCGGCGGCGAGCGCGATCAACGCGTCACGGTCAAGCCGGCTGTCGGGATGGTCAGTCATCACAGTATTCCGTATAAGCCCGATGTTAGCCCAACGGCCCGAACGACACGATGCGGCTTGGCTTAATCTTGTATTTTACGCGGACCTCGCCGGGGAACCGGTTCGGGTAAGGCCGTTTCTTGACGTAGAATTCACCCAGATCATCGATATGCCTGGTGACGTCGGCGGCATTTTCCGGTTCGTCCTCGGATGTCATTTCGACGACCGTCCCCTCGACCGACAGCCAGTGATACATGTTTTCCGGGTTCAGCATGTGCAGCGTGATTTCGGGACGTTCCCTCAAATGGCGATCCTTGATCCGCCCCTTGGAGGAGTTGATGTAGACGAAGTCCGAATCCCGGTCGCACCAGACGACCGTGACATGGGGCGGACCCGATTCGCGCAAGGTGGCGGCGGTCGCATATATGCGACCGTCAAGCAGTTCTTTCGCCGTGTCGGGTAGCGCGTCGAGGTTGTCGATATTGGTCGACGGATTGGCACCGGGTAATGTGCTCAGCTTGATGGTCATCCCTGGTCTCCCTTTGCGCAAAGAAATTCTCGACGCAAGGTAACAACCGCGTCGTTGGGGTTCAAGCGGCGCGCTTGCGTCCCGGGCCGGTTCGCGGGAAACTAATACGGCATTTCGAAACATCAGGAGAAGCGCCATGGCGAGGGATTTCGAGGATCATTGCTGGCGGGACATTGTCAGCCCGGAAATACTCGAGGTTTACCGGGCATATCGCCGTGATACCTATGTCGGCGCGCGTCCGGCCCTGCTGGCGATCGACCTCTATGCGCTGGTCTATCGCGGCGGCGCCCATCCGCCCCACGAAATTACCCGCGAATTCCCCAGCACCTGCGGCATTTACGCCCATGAAGCGATCGAGCCGACCAAGAAGCTGTTTGCCGCGGCGCGCGCCGCCGGTTTGCCGATTTTTTATACCACCGGGTCAAACGGTCCCGGTAAGGTGCGCGCCACCAAGCGCAAGGTCGGCGCGGAGGTAGGCGACGACGCTTTCGCGATTTACGGAGAATTCACGCCCGAGAAAGATGACAGGGTGATTTACAAGGAGCGGGCCAGCGGGTTTTACGGTACGCCCCTGGCGGCCCATCTGACCCAGCTCGGGATCGACAGCCTGATTGTCTGCGGCGAAAGCACCTCCGGCTGCGTGCGCGCCAGCGTGGTCGACGGCTATTCGCACGGCTATCACATGACGGTGGTCGAGGAATGCGTGTTCGACCGCAGCGAATTGTCGCACAAGATCAATCTGTTCGACCTGCATCACAAATACGCCGATGTGATGGGGATAGAAGAAGTCCTGGCCCACTTCGAGGCGGCGAGCGGGAACAGATCGGTCGCCGAATAAGCACTCATTTCTAAAAATAACCGGGTCTCTAAGAGACCCGGTTTTTGCTTGAGCGGTTGCTTTTCTGTGATCGAGAGGCCGCGAATGTTGTTAGACCATCACCGCCACGATCAGCAAGGTCGAGGCGACGGCGGCGAGCGCGCTGCCGAATTTTACCCTCTTCTGGATCCGAAGCGCGCGTTCGCGGCGCAGATCCAGCATGCGGGACGCCAGCCGTGCGGTATCGATCGCCGCCCGGCGGTCTTCCCGGTCGCGCAGCACGGTCTCCAGCAATTCGACCCGGCGCGTAATGACCTGGCGAAGCTCGGTGTGGTTCATGGCGCGAAGTTTCTCGAAACCGATTTTGATTTCATCGCCGAATGCATCGTCCGCCGTGGCGGCAGCGACCGCCTCGGCGATCTGTGCCTGTTCGTCGGTCTCTTTGGTGTCGGCGGACTCAGTCGGGGGCATATCGACCGACGGCATTTCTACCGGTGACATGGCCGGGATGGCGTCATCGTCGATCGGCGCCGTCATCATGCCGGGCGGCATGGCGGGCTGGGATTGCGGCATTGCTTCCGCGGGGGCTGCGGTCATTGTTCTACTCCTAAACCTTCGGCGCGGGGGTGCGTCACGAATTACCTTGCAGGAATCATGCCAAATGAAAATTGCATGAAATCAGAGGCTTAGAAATCGGGAAATTTACCGGGACCTGCAAAAACCGCCTGAAACGGGCGATATTGCGCCGTTTACAGGGCAATTCCTGCCAATCGGCCATTTGTCCGGTTCAAGTCCCCCGATAGCTTGGCGGGCGTTTGTCCAGCAGGGCCGTCACGGCTTCCAGATGATCGTCGGTGGAATGACAAATCGCCTGCAGGGCGGCGCAGTTATCGAGAAAATCGTGCAATCCGGCGCTCAGCGACTGGCGCAGCAGGGATTTCAGCATGCGGGCCGTGATCGGCGGGCGCGACGCGATGGAGTCCGCCATTTCCATGACCCGGGTCATAAGATCGTCCGGCTCGACGCATTCCAGCGCCATGCCGATTTCGGCGGCTTCCGTTCCCTCGACAATCCGCCCGGTGAAAATCAGCTCGGCCGCCCGTTGCAGCCCGACCCGGCGCGGCAATATCCAGGCCCCGCCGTCGCCCGGGATTATGCCCACATTGATGAAGGTTTCGCCGAACTTCGCCTTGGTCGAGCAGATCACCAAATCGCAATATAGCGCGAGATCGCAGCCGGCCCCGATGGCCGGGCCCTGGACCGCGGCGATGGACGGAATATCGAGGCCGTATAGCGCTTTCGGCACCTGCTGGATGCCTTCAATATAGCCGCGCCGCGCCGCCGCCGGCCCACCGCCGAAAATGCCTTTTTGATCGCGCATGTCCTTGATATTGCCACCGGCCGAAAACGCCGATCCTTCCGCCGACAGGACCAGAACCCGCGCCTCCGCGCTGCGTTGCGCCTGGTTGATCGCGTCGACGATTTCGTCGGTAAATTCCCGGTCCGAATAGGCGTTGCGGATGTCGTGGCGGGCGAGTACGAGGCCGGCGACGCCGTTTTCGATCGTGAAGCGGATGTTCTTGTATGACATGGCGGAAACCTTTCCGGTTGCGGTGGCGATTGGGCTGGACTATTTGGTGACGATCGGGTCGAGTCAATGTGAAAGAACTTGAGTGAAACGGCCCGGAAAGGTCAAAAGGAACATCGAAATGGCGGACCAGCCCGCAAGTCCATTGGAACAGGCGTTGATCGCCATGGATCAGCGCCGTCTGCGCCCGAGCGAATTTTACCAGGTTCTTCTGGCCACCGAGATTTTCGTGCCCACGGTCGTGCCCGACGACATGGACGAGGAAGAAGTCGAGTATGTCACCGAGGCGCCGGAAAGCTTTTCCCTGATTGTTCTGGATATCGACGAGCAGATGGCCGTGCCCATGTTCGACGATTTCGACCGCTTTCAGCAATGGGTCACCGAGTCCGGCTCGAGCGTCGGCTATATCGGGATCAACGCCGAGGCGCTGTTGACCATTATGGATTCGGAGCTATCGATCGCGTTTTTCGCGGGCGAAGAGGGCTTTTATCTGTTTGACCCGGAAACCCTGGATAGCCTCAAGGACCCGAATGTGGAAATGCTTGAGGATCAAACCACGGATTCATCAGACGATCCGATCACGATCGACGTGCCGGACACGGTCCCCGACGGGTTGGCCGAAGCGCTGGCGTCCGCGCTGCAATCGCACGGGGGCGACGTCGTCGAAGCGCGGTTGGTGACGTTGTCGGGGTCGGAAAACGAGCCGGATGGCGGCGCGCGATTGACCGTCGCAATGACGCTGCGCGAGGGCTCCGACGAGTTGTTCAACGACGTGGCAGCGGACCTCGCTAAGGCGGCGACAAGTTTGATGCCACGCGATGAAATCATTCATTTCCTGAACCTGACCGGTACTGAGCTTGGCGACAGCCTCACGGAATCCCTGCCGCCATTCTTCGCGTGGCCGGACGGGACGATCCATTAACCCCAATTTCGAGCGGGTGCGACCGCGACATGGACATCACCACGGATTTTGCCGCAGCACTTCTGACCATCGATGAAATGGCGCGCGCCGACGCGGCGGCGATAGTGGCTGGAACCTCCGGCGCGGCGCTGATGGAAGCCGCCGGTTCGGCAATCGTCGAACAGATCAAGGGCCGCTGGGCAAGCCGCCCGGTGACCGTGCTTTGCGGACCCGGGAATAACGGCGGTGACGGTTTCGTCATTGCGCGCTTGCTGACCGAGGCCGGATGGCCGGTAACGCTTGCCCTGCTGGGTTCCCACGATGCGCTTGCCGGCGATGCAAGGCTGAATTCGGACCGATGGGAAGGGCCCGTGCTTCCGTTGTCGCCGGACGCGCTCGACGGTGCGGAACTCGTGGTCGACGCCATTTTCGGAGCCGGGCTCGACCGCCCGCCGACGGGAGAGGCGCGGGTGACCATCGAGGCGCTGAATCTGGGTGATGCGCCCATCGTTTCGGTGGATATGCCGAGCGGCGTTCACGGCGATTCCGGCGCGGTTCTGGGCGTCGCCGCCAGGGCGCGGCTGACGGTGACGTTTTTTCGCCGCAAGCCGGGCCATTTGCTGATGCCCGGACGCGATCTCGCCGGCGAAGTCGTGGTTGCCGATATCGGTATTGCGGCCGATGTTCTTAAGGTGATCGCACCCGGGACATTCGCCAATCAGCCGACCCTCTGGCTTGAGAGATTTCCCTGGCCCAGACCATCCGATCATAAATACAGCCGCGGCCACGCCCTGATCGCCGGCGGCACCGAAATGACCGGCGCGGCGCGGCTCGCGGCGCGGGCCGCCATGCGGATCGGGGCGGGCATCTGCACCGTCGCCAGCCGGCCGGAAGTCAGCGCGATCTATGCCGCCGATAATCCCGGCATACTCACCAAACCGGTTTCCAATGCGGCCGAGTTCGCCGCGCTGCTCGACGATGAACGAAAGAACGCTGTTCTGGTCGGTCCCGGCGGCGGGCTTAACCGAACCACCCGCAATATGGCGCTCGCCGCCCTGGAGGCCGGCCGTGCAACAGTTCTCGATGCGGACGGCTTGACGGTATTTTCCGACGATCCGGGCGTGTTGCATCGGGCGGTTGCGGATAAACCCTGTTTGATTACGCCCCACGATGGCGAGTTCCGGCGCGTTTTTCGTCATGTCGGCGACCGGTTGTCCCGCACCCGCGCGGCGGCCAGGGAATGCGGCGCGGTGGTGCTTCTCAAGGGCGTTGACACGGTGATCTCCGCGCCGGACGGGCGGGCCGCAATCAACAGCAACGCGCCGACCGAGCTGGCGACCGCCGGGGCGGGCGATGTTCTCGCGGGTATTGCGCTGGGCTTGCTGGCTCAGGGGGTCGATCCGTTCGACGCGGGATGCATGGCGGCCTGGATCCATGGGGAGGCCGCGCGGAATTTCGGTCCCGGGCTGATTGCCCAGGATATTCCCGACGGTCTGCCCGGCGTTATGGGCGCGCTTCTCGACATGACTCATTCCAGTTTAACGTAAGAAAATAGTTAAGCGCTTTGTTATCAGAGGCTTAATTGTCAATTTTTAACGCGTTTTTAACATCATTGCAGTTTTATAAAGCTCGGTTTATATGCAATTTCAAATTTGGCTGGAGACCACGACCGTTATGAGTTGGTTGAATATTAGTAGTACCGGGCGCGCGATCGCGAATGTGTTTCATCGTGGCGGTCAGTTGGAAAACATCGAGGCCGGCGAAACCTTTCGCCGCGTCCATGAAGATCATATGGAAGAAACCGCCGAAGTTTCGTCGGTTGCCTACGATCCGTATGGCATTCCCCATGTTCGGTTTCATGTCAGTTTCCGCCGACCCAACCGCAATTTCTTCGATGGCGGCGCCCGCATGCTGGCGCTCAGCTCCTTTACCGACCGTTACACCGAACTGGTGGTAAACTAATATCCGACGCGCCGCCGTCTATGGCAGCGGCAGCGCCGTGCCGTACTTGACCTGGTTCAGCGCGAAACTGGAATTGATGCTGGCGACACCGGGCGCGCGGGTCAGATATTCCTTTAGAAATTGCTCATAAGCCCTTACATCCGCGACGACAATTCGCATCAAATAATCCGCGTCTCCGGTCATCAGATAGCATTCCATCACTTCCGGTCTCGCCAGCACCGTCCGTTCGAAATCCTCCAGCGCCGTTTCGACCTGACGCTCCAGAGTGACCTGGACAAAGACGCTGACCGGCAGCCCCACCACTGCGGGTTCCAGCAATGCCGCGTAACCTTTTATGGCGCCGGAATTCTCCAGATCGCGGACCCTGCGCAGGCAGGGCGAGGGCGACAGACCGATTTCCCTGGCCAGGTCGCTATTCGAAATTCTGGCATTGTCCTGAAGCCGGGCCAGAATTCGATAATCGATCCCATCCAGTGTCATTGGCGCAATTTTCCTAATAAAATTATGCAAGAATTAGCATAACATTGCAAATATATGAGAATCCTTGCATCAGTTCGCAAGATAAAAATTAATCAGCCGTTTTATACTCCCGATCGTCCTGTCCAAAACCAGAATAGAGACTGTCATGGCGACTCCCTTGCCGCGGATTGACCCGGCGGAAAGCCCCTCTTTGGACCCATCCAAGCTTGGTTATCTGCGCGAATTGGAACGCAAGATTTTATGGCTTTCGAGCTGGATCATCCATAACGCCAATCATCTGCGTCCCAGCCGTGACGGACTAAAGGTCGGCGGTCATCAGGCCTCCAGCGCGTCGCTGGTCTCGGTGCTCACCGCGCTTTATTTCGATGTTCTGAAGCCCGAGGACCGGATCGCGGTCAAACCCCACGCG
>JAYZAW010000195.1:0-9921 GCA_036339495.1 Pseudomonadota bacterium
CCGCAACTTCCGTGAAGCCAGATCGAAAATTCCTACCGCTCCAACGGCAAATGCTCGGTCGCGCGCTGGGCGAGCTCGATCCCGTAGATTCCGGGCATCACGATATCGGCCAGCAGCGGATCATATCCGCGGGTTTCAAGCGCGGCCAGGGCCTCGTCGCCGTCGCTGCATGAAGTTACCAGATGGCCCGCCCGGCCCAACGCGTTCGCCAGGAACACGCGGAGGGAATCATAATCTTCCGCTAAAAGTATGCTCGCCATTAGATTTGTCGTCCAAATACTGTATCGTGGCTTTAACCATTAACGCCGGGACATTGCCAAAACGTAAACTAGCGGTAAATTCCTGTGGTTCAGCCCGCCTGCGACATACGACCCGTCAAGGTTAATTTGGCGCAAGTGATGACAAATCCCAAGGTTTCCGTTACATCAGAACAGATGAATGACGATTCAAGTGAAAATCATGGATCGCGGGGTCCTTGCGAGGTGTTGGCGCCCGAACGACAGACCGTCCCGCTGGTATTTGCATCGCCCCATAGCGGCCGACTCTACCCCGAGGAATTCCTGCAAAGCTCCGCTCTGGACGAGATCACCATTCGGCGATCGGAAGACAGTTTTGTCGATGAATTATTCGCCGCGGCGCCGGTTCATGGCGCGCCGTTGCTACGCGCCAATTTTCCACGCGCCTTCATCGACGCTAATCGCGAACCCTTTGAACTTGATCCGGAACTGTTTGAAGACGAACTTCCGGATTACGCCAATACCCAATCCAACCGGGTCGCCGCCGGTCTAGGCACCGTGGCCCGGATGGTCGCAAATGGTCACGACATTTACCGAGCCAAGCTGCGCTTTGCGGATATCGCGGGGCGCATAAACGATTTTTACCGGCCCTATCACCGGACCCTGCGCCGCCTGATCGACGATACGCGCGGCGAGTTCGGCTATTGCATGGTGATCGACTGCCATTCCATGCCATCGATCGGCGGCCCATTGGACCCGGACGCGGGCCACGGCCGCGCCGATTTCATCTTGGGCGATTGCTTCGGCAGCGCCGGCGATAAAATACTGACCGGGACGGTGGAAAACGCCCTCCGCGCCATCGGCCACAGCGTGACGCGCAACAAGCCGTTCTCGGGCGGTTTTACCACACGGCATTACGGACGGCCCAATGAGGGCGTTCATGCGGTTCAAATTGAAATCAACCGCGCGCTCTACATGGATGAAACGACAATCACGCGCGGCCCCAACATGGCGCTGCTCAAGGAACATATTTCCCAGGTCATCGGTGCGCTGGCGGAACTCGGACGGCTGGACCTGGCGGCGGAATAAGCGTCTGGTTCCGATCCATTACCGCGCGCAATAATTCGGCGGCCTCGCGAAGCTGCCGGTTATTCGGGCTTAAGCCGCTGGTAACATAAAAAAAAGGCCGCCAAAAGGCGGCCTAGTTATAGGGAGGAAACGTCCAAGTAGATCGTTTGCATGAAACTCCCTTGGACAACGAAATATCATGCTGCAACGCACAATAAACAGATAAATTCGAGCGGGTCAACGCCAAATTACCATATTATAGATGCGTAATAAAATTGGCGGAATTTCAATATTTTTATCTACAAACCGAAGAAGTTTAGGTAATTGTGCGTCGCAATATAGTTTTCCGCAATGCGTCTGACCGCCGCGCTGGCATGGAATTTGCATGGGTATTTCATGACACCCGGACCCGAGACCTTAAAAAGCCGCAACAGATGCTCTATTTGACACGCACATTCCTTTCCATCGCCCTACTCGTCATCATGACAGGACCGATCATGGCCAAGGATTCCTTATGGGAACCCAAGAGCTTGCGGGATCACTCACAAATTTGCGCAATGGCGATCGCCCCGATTGAAAGAATTGGCGCCATCCCCAGCCAATTAATGCAGGCAATTGCGCTGACCGAATCGGGGCGTTGGGATAAAAGCCGCCCGGAACAATTTGCCTGGCCATGGACGGTCACTGCCGGTGCAAGCGGCAAATTTTTCGACACGCGGACTCAGGCCATCCGTTACGTGCGGGCGCTTCAAGCCAAGGGAATCCGCCATATCGATGTCGGTTTCATGCAGGTGAATCTCAAATACCACCCAAATGCGTTCGCCAATCTGGAACAGGCCTTCGATCCACATGTCAATGTCGCCTATGCGGCTGAACTTTTGCAAAAGCTGCGCGTTTCCACGCTGTCCTGGGCCCAGGCGGTGCGTCACTACCATTCCAGCCGCCGCGTTCAGGGACGCAAATATTGGCGCAAATTCATAAAAACCTGGTACCGGAAAGCGCGGGTCGCCGCCGAAATTACCAGGAAGGAACGTGTTGCCTTCATGCGCAAACTTCAAATCGCCCGGCTGACCCGGAATCGGTAGGAAGTTATTCCGCGAGACAAAGTTAACGACCCCTTGACAAGCCCCGCCCATAAAAGACATTTCCAACATGTTTGGATTGTGACGCGTGGAGCGGTTGCGAAATATGGGCCAGTCTTACCTGGAATCTCTGCCCGATCCGGACGACCGGTGGGCGCTGTTTCTAGACGTCGATGGGACGCTGATCGAATTCGCCGACACCCCGGACGGCGTCCGCGTTGAGCCGCGCGTGAATGAGATCCTGCTTGGACTTGACCGTCGATTCGGTCATGCCGTGGCACTGGTCAGCGGGCGGTCGATCGAACAGCTGGACCATTTGTTCGCGCCGCTGCGCCATACGGTCGCCGAGCTTCATGGTCTTGAACGGCGCGGCCCGGGACGAAAAATCAAGCAGGCGGACTGCACGACAGCCGGAATGGACCGGGATCGCGCCTCGGCTGGAACGGGTGCTGGCAGCTTCAAAATTCCGCGCGCGGTTCGAAGACAAGGGCAGATTCCGGTCCTATATGAAGGCGATCCCGACCTATGTTGTCACAAGGAAAAATCCGGCCTTTCTCGGGCTTGCGCGACATCTGCGGGAAATCGCCTAGATGGCCCGACGTTCTCCACGGAAATTACCGCGCTTCATCCATGGGCCAGCGCGGCCGGGCAGCGAAATCAAGCCCATCGGTCAATCCCAGTTGCAGCCGTTCCAGCCCGGCCCAGGCGATCATCGCGCCGTTATCAGTGCAGAGCGCTTGCGGCGGGGCCACGAACCGAAGCCCGGCATTTTCGGCCAGCGGTTCCAGCACGGTCCGCAGATGTTGATTGGCCGACACGCCGCCGGCGACTGCCAGCGCTGTCCCGTCGGGCCAGTCCCGTTTGAATACCTCGACGGCGCGGCCGCAACGATCCGCCATGACATCGCCGACGGCAAACTGGAAAGACGCGCAGACATCGGCGATATCGCCTTCGGTCAGCGCGCCTTTGGGCAGTTTTTCGATGGTATGACGGACCGCGGTCTTGAGCCCGGAAAACGAAAAATCACAACCGTCGCGGCCCTTGAGCGGCCGCGGAAGCTTGAAGCGAGCGCCGTCGCCGCGCCGCGCCATGCGTTCGACCGCCGGCCCGCCGGGATAACCCAGCCCCAGCATCTTGGCGGTTTTATCAAACGCCTCGCCGACCGCGTCATCGATGGTCGTCCCGAGCTGGCGGTACCGCCCGATGCCTTCGATCACCACCAGCATGCAATGACCGCCGGAAACCAGCAGGGCCAGATACGGAAATTCGGTCTTGTCGGTCAGTCGCGCCGTCAGGGCGTGACCTTCCATATGATTGACGGCGATAAACGGCAACCCCCGCGCCAGGGCGATCGCCTTCGCGGTCATCACGCCGACGATAACGCCGCCGATCAGCCCCGGCCCACCGGCCGCCGCCACGCCGTTTATCTCGTCGAGCCCGACCCCTGCCTCATCCAGGGCGCGCCGCACCACCACGTCGGCCGCCTCAAGATGCGCGCGCGCGGCAATTTCGGGCACAATGCCGCCATAGGGCCGGTGATCGTCGAGCTGGGACAACACAATATCGGCAAGAATGGTTCCGTCATCGGTGACCAATGCCGCCGCTGTTTCATCGCAGCTTGATTCTATGCCCAGAACAATCATTTATCTGTTTCAGCTTAGTAACTTTGACATGATTCTGATTGATACCAATAGTGACGCGGATAAGGGTGTAAAATATTACGATGCAGACAAATTTATTTCTCCAGGATGTCCAAATGGCCGCAGTAGTTAAGATCGGGACGAGGGGCAGCCCGCTGGCGCTGGCCCAGGCCCATGAAACCCGCGACCGACTGGCGGCAGCCCATGATCACCTGACCGCCGACGGGGCGATTGAAATCGTGGTGATGCGCACCACCGGCGACCGCATCCAGTCCGGACCACTGTCGGAAGCCGGCGGCAAGGGATTGTTCACCAAGGAAATCGAAGACGCCTTGCTGGATGGCTCAATCGACATCGCGGTCCATTCCATGAAAGACGTGCCGACCGAATTGCCGGACGGTCTGATCATCGAATGCATTCTGCCGCGCGAGGACCCGCGCGACGCGCTTCTGACAACCGGCGCGGCGTCGCTTGCGGAACTGCCCACGGGCGCGGTGGTGGGCACCGCGTCGCTGCGCCGCAAAGCCATCATCCTGAACCGGCGTCCGGATTTGAAAATCATCACCTTCCGGGGCAATGTCGATACCAGAATCCGAAAACTCGCTGATGGCAAGGCCGACGCCACCTTGCTTGGCTATGCCGGGCTGCGCCGTCTTGGGCGCGCCGAACAGGCGACCGCCATCCTCGCGCCGGAAGAAATGCTGCCCGCTGTCTGCCAGGGCGCAATCGGCATCGAATGCCGCGTCGATGACGATAACGCTCGCGCCATGCTGGCGGCGATCCATCATGCGCCCAGCGGATTGCGGGCCAATGCGGAACGCGCATTGCTGTCGGGGCTCGACGGATCGTGCCGAACGCCGATTGCGGCCCTCGCCGAGATTGAGGGCGACACGTTGTCGCTGCGCGCATTGATCGCGCGCACGGACGGCAGCGAAATGCTGGAAACTGCCCGGTCGGGCCCGGTCGCGGATGGCATCGCGCTGGGCATGGACGCCGCGGACGAGCTCAAGGGCCGGGGCGGGTCGGATTTTTTTGACGCAACGGAGTGAACATCCCATGCGCGCCTTGATCACCCGCCCACGGGATGACGCCGAAGCGCTTGTCAATGAACTGAACGCGGCCCGGGTGGAAACCTTTATCGAGCCGTTGCTGAATATCGCCTCCGTACCCGGCGCGCTGGCCAAGCTGGACCGGGTTCAGGCTATATTGCTGACTAGCCGCAATGGCGTGCGCGCGCTGGCGGAAGAGACCGATCAAAGGGACACGCCGATCTATGCGGTTGGGGACGCCACCGCCGACATCGCCCGCGAGCTTGGGTTCATCAATGTGGAAAGCGCGGCGGGCGATTCGGCGGCGTTGGCGCAGTTGGTCGAGGACCGGCTCGATCCGGGCGACGGCGCGCTGCTGCATGGCTCGGGCACGGCGGTCGCCGGCGATCTTGCCGGAACCCTGGCCGCCAAGGGCTTCACCGTGCGCTGCGAAATTCTTTATGAAGCCCGGCCAGCCATCAGACTGAGCGCCGAACTTCAGGCGCTATTGACGAACGGCGCGCTTGACGGCGCGACATTTTTCTCTCCCCGCACCGCGCAAACCTTTGTTAATCTGGTCAATGCCGCCGGGCTGTCGCCAGCCTGCCGCGCGGTCACCGCGATCTGCATTTCACCCGCGGTCGTGCGGGCGCTTGGGTCGATGGAATTTGACGAAATTCGCGTCGCATCCCGCCCCGACGCGCCGGCAATGATTGCGGCGGTGATGGAAGTCCGCGATCAGCTGGAAGCGGCATCGGATAGTAACGCCGACAACAGTGAGAGTGAAACCGAACCCGAAACGGAAACTGCAAACGAGACAGAAGTGCCCGCTGAAGACGACCAGATAGACAATGACGACGGCATTGACGAAGCAATATGGGAGCAAGCCGTCGAACCGCCCACGGGAAAAATTTCGCCCGCGCCGGCGGCGCAACCCGCCAAGCGAAGCGGCGGACGCAAGGGAGTTTGGTTCCTGCTGATCGCGGTAGCGGTGATCGGCGCGGGGGTTGCGACCTATCCAAAATGGAAATCCCAACTGCCGGCGAATTTAATTTCAGGCGGCAAAACCGCACCTCAGGTTGCGCTGGACGGATCGCGAATCGCGATCGCCGAACTGAAAAACCAAATCCAACAGCTGCGCGCCGAGACTGTCGGCGCCATAAGCAAGAGCGCCAAGAATCTGAAAACGGTCGAAGTCCAGATTGTTGCGACGGAAGCGGCGCTTGCAGCCATTGAGGCCCGGCTTGCCGCAACAGAAATGGCCGCGAAAGGGGCGGCGCCCGCGTCATTGGAATTGACGGTTATCAATCAGCGGATCGACAGTCTAAAACAGCAGATTGAGAATGCAAAATCCGCCGCCGCGGCGGGGAATTCATCGCCGTCGATGCCGCCGGGCGTGGAAGACCGCCTGCAACGGATCGAAAGCGCGGCACATAAATTGGCCGCCGAAGCGCAGGCTCCCGCCTCGCCAAGCGCGGCGGAACAGGCTCTCGAAGCGGAGAATCAACGTCTGACGACGGCGCTGCAATCCCTGACCGGACGACTGGAAGCCATCGGTAAACAGGTCGCCGCGCGCGATACGCGGCTTGCGGCGATCGAGGCCGCGACCGCCCGGAACGCCGCGGCGAGCAACGCGGGCGTGGGAAATGGTTCACGCGGCGGCGCCTTGGTTGTGGCCGTGGGTCAATTGCGCGACGCGCTTTCCCGGTCAACGCCTTTTCCGGCCCCGCTGGACACCCTAAAGGGCGTTTCCAGCGGAAATACGCACGTCATGCAGGCCATTGCTCCGCTTGACGCGTTCGCCAAGGGCGGCATACCGACCAGGGCCCTGCTCAAGCGGCAATTCAGCAATGTCGCGGCCCAGGCAACGCGGGTGGCGCTGGTCAGCCGGGACACGGGATGGCTCGACCGGACGCTGGCGCAGCTCGCTTCCGTGGTGACCATCCGCCGGGTCGGCGACGACGTTGAAGGCGATACGGCGCAGGCCATCCTGGCCCGAGCCGAAGCCCGCGTTCAGGCCGATGATCTTGCCGGCGCGGTCGCTGAACTCGCCAGGTTGACCGGGGCGCCGGCCAAATCCGTTGCCTCCTGGCGTCGGGACGCCGAGGCGCGGCTGACCGCCGACAAGGCGATCGGCGCTCTCACCCGTATCGTGATCCACCGTTTGGCCAGGCCATAGCCCGCCCATGATACGCGCAATTTCATGGGTCATTATTCTCGCCGCCCTGGTTGCGGGCGCGGTCTGGTTTGCCGACCGTCCCGGCGCGGTGACCCTGGACTGGCAGGGCTGGCGGATCGACACCACGGTCGGATTCCTGGTTTTCGGCATTGCGGTCGTTGCCGCACTGGTTGCGGCGCTGTACCGGTTCTGGCTGTTTCTGCGCCGCACGCCCACGCGTTTCGCCTCCTATCGACGGGCAACCAAACGGCAGCGGGGCTATCGCGCCTTGACCGAAGGCATGGTCGCGGTCGCCGCCGGCGACGCCGCCGAAGCCGGGCGGCAGGCCAAGCGCGCCGATGCGCTGCTGGGCGACCCGCCTTTGACCATGCTGCTGTCGGCGCAGGCGGCCCAGCTCAGCGGCGATGACGGAGCCGCGCGGGTTCATTTCACCAACATGCTGGAACGGACGGAAACCGCCTTTTTGGGGTTGCGCGGATTGCTGATTCAGGCGCAGAAGGCGGACGATACCGAGGCCGCTTTGCATTACGCGCGTCGGGCCTATGAAATGCGGCCCAAAACACCCTGGGTGCTGCCGGCGCTGTTTGATCTTCAGGTCAAGCAGGCCAGCTGGGTGGATGCGTTGGCGTCGCTCGAGGAAGCGGTCCGGCGGCGCGCGGTCAGCCAGGATGAAGGGCGCGCGCGCCGCGTCGTGGTGCTGCTGGGATGCAGCGGCGACGCCGCCGAGGCCGGTAATATGCGCGACGCGATATCGTACGCGCGTAAAGCCTATAACCAGTCGTCCGAATTTTTGCCGGCGACGATCCGCCTAGTCGGCTTGATGGTCGAGGACGGCAAGCTGCGGCCGGCGTCCCGCATCATTCACAACGCCTGGGCGCGCGAACCACACCCGGAGCTGGCCCGCATCTATGCCGCCATGGCGCCGTCGGAGGACGCCATCAAGAAAGTCCACCGCTACGAACGGCTGCTGTCCTTCAACCCGGGCCATACGGAAAGCCATGTCGCGCTGGCCGAGGGCGCGCTGGAGGCCGAACTTTGGGGCAGCGCGCGCAGCCACTTGGAAACCGCCGCCGAATTCCGGAAAACGGCGCGGATCTGCCGGCTGATGGCCGATGTGGAGGAGGCGGAACACAAGAATTCCGAAGCCGCCCGGCGCTGGCTGGTCGAGGCCGCGACCGCCGAACCGGACCCGGCCTGGCTGTGCGCGTCCTGTGGCGCGGCCTGGACGGAATGGAACCCGGTGTGCGGCCGCTGCGGCGAGCTCGGCGGGCTGGAATGGCGCACGCCCATGCATGCCGGCCAGGCGGGAATCGCCGCGCCCGACGCCAAGGCGCTCGACGCGCCGGACACGACGACGGCAGACGCCAGGGACGCCACGACCGAAAAGTTGACGCCGACACCCAGCGACGCTAATTAGGGGCCCATAAACACGGGCCGACAAGTTTCGACATGACCGTTAACGCGGTTTTGACGATTTCAGGCCCGATATATCAAAAGCTCCGCCTTAGCTCAGTTGGTAGAGCATCGCATTCGTAAGACAATGTTCGACCTGATTCGTCATTAGGAACAACGTACTACAACATACAAAAAGTCGTGTGAACGATATGTGCATATCGTTTGTATCAAATTAGTCCCGTCTTAACGGTTCCTCTTGATCGATTTCGATTGGGGGTCTAGTAGTCCCATCGTGGTAAGCCGCAATAGCTCAGTTGGTAGAGCATCACATTCGTAATGTGGGGGTCCGGTGTTCGAGTCACCGTTGCGGCACCACCATTTTCCCCCTCAAAGACCCTATAGTGAGTTCTAAGGGGTGTTCTAGAACTCTCTGGTATGTCCATGGTCCAGACGCCCGTCCTGACCCTCATATGGGGTTAGATGATTTTGGGTCGTTTATTCGTTTACCCGATAAACCGATAAACGATTTCACGGGAACATCCCTTCACAGACATTCTCTGTGGTTTTCTTACCCCCGCGTTTGTATCGACCAATCAGGGATGAGATCACCATATCGTCATTCTCGTTGGTGGGATCATCAGGGTCGAGAGGTGCGAGATAGGTCTGACGTTTCTCTGTCAAAATAATCTTCCCTGCTATCGCAAGGTGGTTTGATCCACTGGTCTTCCCCCAATGAGCTGGTCCACCGTTATAGTTAGGAAAACGGAGGATCAGAGATAGGGTGGGAATCGATCTGCGTCGTGCTGCTTCCCTTCATCGTGATCGTCTTTGTGGCGGTGCTTTATCTGAAGTTCAAACCGGGCGCGGCAGTGCCTGCCTGAAGCCTGCCCTCAGAGGCAAGAACCGCTGCCAGCTGCATGGCGGCAAAAGCACTGGCGCCAAGGGCAAACGCAATGGCAACTACCGCCATGGCAGGTTCACCAAGGAGGCTATCGCCAATAGGCAGGCTGCCGATACGCGGGTGAGAGAGCTTGCCCGGCTGGCGCGTGAAGTAGGGCTATTTGACTAACCGCCATGAGGACTTTGATCCAGCGCGTGTCTGAAGCCAGCGTCGTGGTTGATGGCGATACTATTGGCCATAGTAGGCAACGGCCTGCTGGTGCTTGTCTGCGCCATGGGTGGCGATACGGATCAGCAGGCAGAGTTTCTCGCCCGTAAGGTGGCTAACCTGCGCATCTTCGAGGATGAGCAGGGGAAGATGAACAGGTCTATTCAGGATATCGATGGTGCGGC
>JAYZAW010000196.1:0-3877 GCA_036339495.1 Pseudomonadota bacterium
ACTGTTCCACGAAGCCTGATCGGTCACAACATAGGGAACGCTGATTTGTTCCTTGAAACTGAATTTCGAAATATTTTTTTCGATCACAAGTTCGCCGGTGGCTGCCGCGATTGCCTTTTTCATATCGTCAAGTTCAGTCAACAGGCTGGAATAATCGACCCCGCCGGTTATACCGGTGCCAGGAGCAAGCCCCTGTGCGGTGTTCTTGAGAAGAACCGTATCACTGTCAAAGAAAGAGGTGTTCGAGACGCTCGCATTGTCACAGTTCGCCGCCGATCCCGCGCATTGAATCCCCACCGACGAAACCGCGTTGATATCCGTGTTCGATGTGTGGATGGTGCCGGATTCATGGGTAATCGCGACGTTGCCCGACCAATCCACCGGCTCGAACAACGGGCTCGCATTCGCGTATCCATCGCCGGCGACGCCGAGTGTATCGGGCGTGCCGACAACGTCGTTCCTGGTGACCGCCGACGGGTCGATATCGTTCCAGCGGTTATTCGTTTTCGAGGTTCCAGTGGTTCCATTGTTGTTTTTATCGGGGACGAATATGCCCTCGCCGGCGCTGTCACGCACGTCACCGGGGAAAAAGTGACTTTAAATATCGGGGGCGCTGCCCGACGAGAAGCCGCCGAAACCAGTCGTCCCGCCGACCCGTTGATTGGCGCTGATCGTGGCGTCGCTGACGGCCTCCTGGTTGGCGCCGAGTTCGGTGTTGGACGTATCCAGCGCTTCGGCATTGTCGGTCCCGATAATGAGATACAAGCCCATCCGCGTGGTATCGAGGGTCAGGTCAGGGGGCAGGGGCCCGGCCATCAAGGTCTGAGTAGCGGCCGCAATGACGGTAATCGCGGAAATTGCACCGGATATACGCAGAATTTGGCCGATTCGTGTCATGACTTCTCAATTCAAACGGGCTGTTTAAAAGCGCCTTCTGATTATATATGGCAAATTTCATGCCACTTTAATAATAGTGAGTTTTCTCAATGAGTTATGGAAAAATTTAAAGCTCGTTTTGCGTAATTGTAAAATATTCCGACACCTGAATCGGCGGTTATTTTGTTTAAAATGGCTGGAATCAAAGAAAAATATCGTAATTACAGAGACTTAACCGTAATTGAAGCAAATCTCGGAGTGTAAAATTTTCCGACAGTTTTACGGGCGCGTTATGGCTAGAATCTTGCATCGTTGGATGGCGCGCCAATGGAAGGCTAATGGCTGGTAAATTGAACCAGCGCAACTCGGTGATGTATGATGGCCGTCAGCACAGTAAATTGTCGGATATCAAAATAGGAATTGCCGCCGGATGCAACGACGCCGTATCAGCCGGAACATTCCGGGCCGCCTGTTTGTCTGTATGGCGGTGACGGCATTGCTGGCGACCGGCCTCCCCGCGTGGGCGGCGCAAACGGATTCCACCGGGCCGGCATCCCCGTCTTTCGGCAAGCTGGCCGGCCGGCTGCTCGTCGCCGCGCCCAAAATGCCGGATCCGCGCTTCGCCAGGACCGTCATATTCATGGTGCGGCACGACGACTATGGCGCGATGGGGCTGATCGTCAACCGGCCGATTGCGACCGAATCCGCGTCGACGCTGATGGAGCGGCTGGGGGGTAAAGGTCCATCCGTCGACGGCGACCGCAAGATCCGTATTCATTTTGGCGGTCCGGTCCGGCTCTCCAAGGGGATGTTCCTCCATTCGAGCGATTACGCCGAGGCCGGCACCATCAAGGTCACGGATCGCGTATCGGTCACCAACAATCCCGAAATCCTGAGGGATTTGGCCAACGGCGTGGGACCCAGTAAGGGGTTCCTCGTCATGGGATTCGCCGGGTGGGGGCCCGGCCAGCTGGAGGCCGAAATGCGCCGCAAGGATTGGGTTGTCGTCAAGTCCGATAGCCGGCTGGTGTTCGACGACGACATGGAGTCGAAATGGCGTCGCGCGATGGACAAGCTTGGCGTCGATCTTTGACGGCCGGACGGCGCACAATATTCCGCAACATTCCCCGGCGCGGAGTCTTCGGCTACCATCGAACGCCGTTTTAGGACTCATCGGGGGAAATCCGTTGACCGACAATAATAACAATCGGCGTAACGCCGCGATGCATAACGCCAACCGGCTGAAGCTCGGCGTGTTCGCGGCCAATTGTTCGTCCGGCACGGCGGTCACCAAAGTGGCCGAGCGCTGGGATGCGAGCTGGGACAACAATCTTGCGCTGGCGCAAATGGTCGACCGGTCAGGCATCGAATTCATGCTGCCGATCGCGCGATGGCGCGGCTATGGCGGCGAGACCGATTTCGAGGGCGCGTCGCTGGAGACCATCACCTGGGCCTGCGGGCTGCTGGCGCACACCAAGGACCTCAACGTGTTCGGCACGGTGCATGCGCCGCTGGTCCATCCCATATTCGCCGCCAAGCAGATGGTCACGGTCGACCACATCTCCGGCGGGCGGTTCGGGCTCAATATCGTGTGCGGCTGGAACCAGGACGAATTCGAAATGTTCGGCGTCGAACAGCGCGAGCATGACGAACGGTATGATTACGGCCAGGAATGGTGGGACGTGGTCAGGCGACTGTGGGAGGAAGACCAACCGTTCGATTTCGACGGGCGCTATTTCACTTTCAAAAGCGCGCGCGGCGACCCGAAGCCGTTCGGCGGAACGCGCCCGGTGGTGATGAATGCGGGCTCGTCGCCGCCGGGACAACGCTTCGCGGCGCGCAATTGCGACATGCTGTTCACCACCCTTGTCGACCCCGAACGGGCGCGCAATTCGATTGCAGGAATCACCAAGCTGGCGGATGGTTTCGGCCGGAACGTCGATATTTACACCTCGACCAATGTGGTCTGCCGGGCGACCCGGCAAGAGGCCGAGGAATACCATCACTACTACGCCATCGAAAATGCGGATGAGGAAGGCGTCGACCGCCTGATGGAGTTGCAGGGGCTGTATGCGCAGACCTATCCGAAGGAGATCCTCGGCAGTCTGCGCACAAGGTTCGCCGCCGGGCATGGTTCATATACGATCATCGGCGACCCGGACCATGTGGCGCGGGAATACCAGCAAATCACCGAATTCGGCTTTTCCGGCGCGACCATGGCGATGGTGAATTATCTGGACAATCTGCCTCTGTTCATCGAAGAAGTCCTGCCCAGGCTGGAAAAGCTCGGCCTGCGCGAACCGGCTGTAAATTCATAAAATCCGTGGAGACGAAGATGGAAATTGTTCTGTATTACGCGCCGAACACCTGTGCGCTGGCGCCCTATATTTCGCTGACCGAAGCCAATGCCGAGTTCGAGACCCGGCCGCTCAATTACAGCCTGGATCAGAACAGGAAGCCCGAATACATGGCGCTCAACCCCAAGCACAAGGTTCCGCTGCTGGTGGTCGACGGCGAGACGTTGACCGAAAGCACGGCGATCCAGATCTGGATCGCGCGCCAGTTCCCCGACGCGAACCTGTTGCCGACCGACCCCTGGCGGGAGCTTCAGGCGATCTCCATGCATAGCTGGTGTTCGTCCGGCATCCACCCCTATCTCAGCCGCATCAACTCGCCGCCCAAGGTCTGCGATGTCCCGGATACCGGCGACAGCGTGCGCCGGCTGGCGGAAGGCTATCTGACCGAAACCTTCCAGCTCGCCGACGACATGCTGGCCGGTAAGGAGTATTTCTTCGACCGCTTCATGGCCCCCGACGCGCATTTCTTCTGGTGCTGCCGCCGCGCCGGCCAGTTCGATTTCGATTTGTCCCAATTCAAGAACAGCTGGGCCCATTTCGAACGCATGCAAACCCGACCCAGCGTCCAGAAACTGCTCACCTATGAGAAGGAAGTTCTGGACGGGTTTTCGGCGGCGATCTAGGACGACTCCAGGAGGAACCAT
>JAYZAW010000197.1:0-7723 GCA_036339495.1 Pseudomonadota bacterium
AACAATGATAAAACGAGAGCCTTTACAAAAGAGGCGGAATGTAACGTTATGGCGCTCAATCTGGCCGCTAAATTGCGCCGGACACATCCCCGGTCGGTGGCCGGCGATATCCCACCCGAGCAATCGCTCATGCGAGACCTGCCGGACACAGTTCTGATACCGTACCGTGCCTTCGGAAATACCGCGCTCCCGGCATATATGCTGATCGTTCGCGTTCGATACATCGGTCGCGCACCCGGCCAAAATCAGGAATGGCAACACCGCAAGATATCTCATATCCGTCCCCCTCATTCGATTCATGAACCGGGCGTTCAGGCTAAACCCTTGGGGATCGGGATCAAGCAGAGAAGCTCGACACCCGGACAAGTTTAGTTGAGCCGGCCGTGATCGATATTTGGGTTTTCCCGAAATTCTCAGCGCCGGATCAGGCGTTTTCAGAGTCCAGACTGGGTGGAATGTCATCTTCGCCGGGATCAAGCTCTTCCGCCTGCTCTTCTTCGGTGTCGGCGGCATCGGCCGTGGCGGCGGCGGAAACCGGCATCGACCCGATAATCGAGCCCGCCGGCCTGGTATCGAGCAGCCCCGAGGCCTTGAGTTCATCGATGCCGGGCAAATCGCTGACCCGGTCGAGGGCGAAATCCTCGAGGAATTTGGGCGTCGTGCCCCAGGTTACTGGTCGGCCGGGCGTCTGACGACGGCCAACCGGGCGGATCCAGCCCGATTCCAGCAGGACATCGAACGATCCGCGCGACGACGACACGCCGCGAATTTCTTCCACTTCGGTCCGGGTCAGGGGCTGGTGATAGGCGATAATGGCAAGCGTTTCCACGGCGGCGCGCGACGGTTTGCGGCCGACTTTCTTCTCGACCCGCAGATGCGCCGCCAGATCCTCCGCCGTGCGCAGCGACCACTTGCCCGCGACCCGCATCAGATTGACGCCGCGCCCGTCATAATGTTCGGCCAGTTCCTTCAACAGAGCGGAAATATCCGCGTTGTCCGGCAGATGGGAGGCCAGCATGGCTTCCGCCACCGGTTCAGTGGAGGCAAAAAGCAAGGCTTCAAGAATGCGAAGCTCCTGGCGCATGGTCAACTCTCCGTACTCTGGATACGCGTCACTTTGCCGGCTTTGTCGGCGTCGCCGGCGGGCTGGGGTTTGGACCGCACATGGATCGGGCCGAAGCGGCTCCCCTGCCGCATTTCAAGCTGACCGGCGCGGGTCATTTCCAACGCCGCGCTAAAGGTCACGGCGACTGCCGAGCGCGCCAGCAGACTGCCCGCCGGGGCCGGCGGCAGGAATGTCATCAGCGAACTCCAATCGGTATATGTCCCCAGCAACCCGCGCATGCGCTCCACCGCCTCGGCCATGTTGAACAGCTGCGAGGCCTCGATGTGAAGATCTTCATGGGACAGGGTCGTGCGCCGGTTGTGACTATAGGCCCGCAGCAGTTCGAACAGGGTCAGCTCATAGACCGGGGTGCGGATGATCTCGATGCCCTCGGGCGCGCCGCGGTTGAACACGTCGCGGCCGACCCGCGGCCGGGCCATCAGCCTGGCGCCCGCATCCTGCATGGACTCGATGCGCCGCAGCTGGAACTTCAGCGCCTCGGCCAGTTCAGGCGCGGTCGGTTCGTCCTCGTCGGTTTCGGGTTCGGGCAGCAGCAGCCGGGATTTGAGATAGGCCAGCCACGCCGCCATCACCAGATAATCGGCGGCCAGTTCCAATGAGATGCGGCGCGCCTCGGCCACGAAAACGAGATATTGTTCGGCCAGTTCCAGAATGGAGATTTTCGTCAAATCGACCTTCTGGCCGCGCGCCAGAACCAGCAGAACGTCGATCGGCCCCTCGAACCCGTAGAGATCGAGAACCAGTTCGCGCGCCGCAATAACGGGGCCGCTTTCCTGTTCCTCGAACTGGTTCAGATCGTTACCGGTCACGCCGTCACCATCGATATAATTCAAACATCAATTGAAACCCGCCATGCCCGCAACAATTTTGAGCAGAAAATCGACGGGTCCTCCAATCAACCAGGGAAAAATATTCAGATTTACGCCAATCTGACCGCCGATCATGGGCAACAGAAACAATATACCTACTATAATGAAAAGCCCGTAATTCTCCAATCCCGCGAGTCGATATGCGAGCGAATCGGGCAGCAATCCGACCGCGACCCGTCCGCCATCTAGAGGCGGCAGCGGGATCATGTTGAACACCGCCAGGATGAGATTGAAAAAGATCGCATTGTGAAGGTTCCGGAACAGCCATTCGTCGAACGGCGACGGCAGTTGAACCGCGACATGGATCATGAAGGCGCAGAAGATCGCCATCAAAAGATTGATCCCCGGGCCAGCCAACGCAACCCATACCATGTCGCGGCGCGGATTGTTAAGCCGCGCGAAATCGACCGGCACGGGCTTGGCCCATCCAAACACGAAGGAAGATGTCACCAGTAATACCGCTGGAATGATCACCGTGCCCCACAAATCGATATGGCGCAGCGGGTTGAAGCTGACCCGGCCCAATTGCTTGGCGGTGTCGTCGCCCAGCTTCCAGGCGACATAGCCGTGCGCCCCCTCATGCAGGGTAATTGCAAACAGAACCGGCAGCAGCCAGATCGAAATACCGAATAGGATCTCGTTCAAAAATCTGTTCCGATCAACGCGGCCAGCCTCGCTTCCAACGCCGGAATGTCGGCGTCATCGGGCGCGCCGACGGCGTTCCGCATGCGGTCATAGCGCGTCATGGCGGCGTCCGACATGGGCGGCACGCCGGGCGCGACGGCGCGCATTTTTTCCAGATCGCCCCAGCATTCCAGCGCGATATCGCAACCGGCGGCGAGCACGGCCGAGGCCCGTTCCGGCAGCGTGCCGGACAGCGCCTCCATGCCAAGATCGTCAGAAAACAGCAGCCCGTCGAACCCAATTTCACCCCGGATCACGTCGTCGATCATCGCGGTCGAGGTGGTCGCGGGTTTATCGGGGTCGATATCGGTGAACATCACATGCGCCGTCATGGCGCAGGGCATGTCGTTGAGCGCTGTGAAAGGCTGAAAATCCGTGTCGTGGAGTTTGGCGCGCGTGGTTTCCACCTTGGGCAGTTCCTTGTGGCTGTCGGACCGCGCGCGGCCATGGCCCGGCATGTGCTTGATCATCGGCGCCACGCCGCCCGCCATCAGCCCTTCGCAGACCGCGCGACCCAAGGACGCCACCAGCTCGGGCGTGTCGCCGTGGGCCCGGTCGCCGATGATGTCATGGGCGCCCTGAACCGGCACATCGACCACAGGTGCGCAATCGACATCGATTCCCAGCGCCGTCAGATCATGGGCCATCAGGCGGGCGTTGATGCGCGCCGCCTCATGGGCGGCTTTAGGATTATCCACCGCCAGATCGGCGAAAACTTTTGCCGCCGGACGCTTGGTCCAGTGCGGCGGGCCGAGCCGCGCGACCTTGCCGCCTTCCTGATCGATCAGCACCATGGGGGTATAGCCGGTGACGCAGCCGCGCATGGACTCGACCAGGGCGCGGATCTGGTCCGGGGTCGAAACATTGTAATTGAACAGGATAAACCCCGCCGGACGGATGTCCCCGAAAAACGCGGCCTCGTCGTCGGTCAGGCTTTCGCCGGCGCAGCCGAAGACAATCGCCGCGGGAGGACCGGAATTATCACCGGACAACGATGCACCCCATCTTGCGTGTCTTGATTTCCGAACACAGCGTACTTGCCGTCGCGATAGTAGCCAGCGGTCCGGCTTGAAGCCGGTAATAGACGCCCTTTCCGGATCCAAGATCGCGCCGCTGCACGGTCAGGGTCAGGCGGCCCAGCAAATCGGCGTGGCGTTTCCGGAACCCGGTCCATGCCTTGAGCACCGCGGCTTCGGAGCGCAACGCGACCAGCTGCACCCGCGTGGAACTCCCGGAGGCTGGCGCAATCGCGGCCAGGGATTTCACGGAGGATGGTTTCTTTGCGGTCGCTGGACGCGCATCGGTCGCATGTCCCGTCGCTCCGGCGGCGTTGGCGACCTGGCGCCGTTTGGCCCCGGGCGGCGGTTTGGGCACAACTGTCGCCACCGGATGTTCCGGCGGCAATTCGATCTTTTTCGGCTTCCTGCGCACCGGCATGACTTTTTTGACCGGCGCGGGCGACGCCACCGGCGTTTCCGGCACGGGAAGCAGACGTTCGACCTTGCGGGTCGATTTGCGAGGCGGCGGATTCGCGGCCAATTGCGAATAAACGCCCTTGTCGCGATGGGGAATTTTCATGCCGCCGGGGTTTTCGGGGCGGATCTTGTGGGGCGCGGGTCCCGCCTTGATGATTGGCGGGATCGCAGTGCCGCCGACTTCCTTCCCCTTGTTATAGGCATAGACCAGAACGCCGGCGATGCCGCCGATTGCAATCACGGCCACCATGGCGGTCATCAGGCACGGACGCCAGCGCCGCCCGCCATCATGAAAACTTTTCAGCTCGTCATCGATCCCATAATCGCCAGGGCCGTGATTGTCGCCGTCATCGCCATAGGGCTCCGCCATCAGCGCATCTCCTCGACCGGTTCCACGCCCATGGTGCGCAGACCCGACGCCACGACGATCGCCGTGGCTCTGACCAGCGCCGCCCGCGCCTGGGTCAATTCCATGTCGTCAGCCATAATATAGCGCAATTTTTCATCCGTGTTGCCCTTTGCCCACTGGCCATGAAACTGCGCTGCGATATCCGACAGATAATAAGCAATCCGGTGTGGTTCATGGGCTTCGGCCGCTGTCTCGACCACCCGGGGCCACCCAGCCAGCAGCTTGATCAGCGCCAGTTCTCCAGGGTCCTTCAATCGACCGTAATCAGCGTCGGCAAGCGACGAATCGTCAAGCGGCAACTCCGGGAAAATAGCGGCCGCATTACGCAATACGGAACAGGCCCGCGCATGGGCGTATTGTACATAAAACACCGGGTTGTCGCGCGATTGCTCGACCACCGTGGCCAGGTCGAATTCCAGCGCCGCCTCGTTGCCCCGGGTCAGCATGATGAAACGCACCACGTCGCGGCCGACCTTATCGACCACCTCGCGCAATGTGACGAACGTGCCAGCGCGCTTGGACATCTTGACCGGCTCGCCGCCGTCGAACAGATGGACCAGATTGCAAATCCGCACATCGAGCGTCGCCTTGCCGCCGCTCACCGCGGTCACGGCCGACTGCATGCGCTTGACGTAGCCTTTGTGATCGGCGCCCCAGACATCGATCATGGCGTCGAACCCACGCCGGAACTTGTCGCGATGATAGGCGATGTCGGACGCAAAATAGGTCCAGCCGCCGTCGGATTTCTTCAGCGGCCGGTCGACATCGTCGCCGAATTGGGTCGAGCGGAATAGGGTTTGCGGTCGCGATTCCCAATCATCGGGAACCTTGCCCTTGGGGGGCTCGAGCACGCCGACATAGACCAGATCGTTTTTTTCCAACCCGGCGACCACGTCGTCGACTGCACCGGTCGCCATCAGTTCCCGTTCGGAGGAAAACAGCGCATGATGGATGCCGAGCGCCGCCAGGTCCTCGCGAATCAGGTCCATCATTTCATCTATCGCGAAATCCCGCAGCGCCGGAAGCCACTCGGGCTCGTCCAGATCACGCCATTTGTCGCCGTCGCGTTCGGCCAGCTTTGCGGCGGGCGGAACCAGGTAATCGCCTGGATATAGCCCTTCCGGGATGTCCCCGACATCCTCGCCGAGTGCTTCCCGGTATCTGAGATGCAGCGAGCGCGCCAGAATGTCGGTCTGTGCCCCGGCGTCGTTGATGTAATATTCCCGCGTGACATCGAACCCGGCCTTGCTCAGCAGCCCGGCCAGGGCGTCGCCCAGCACCGCGCCGCGGGCATGGCCGACATGCATGGGTCCAGTGGGGTTGGCGGAAACATATTCGATATTGACCATGAGCCCGGCGCCGATGGTCGAATTCCCATAATCCTCTCCGGCCGCCAGAATGTCATCGATCCGGCCGCGCCAGAACGCGGGGTCCAGCGAGATGTTCACGAAACCGGGACCGGCCACGTCCACCGCCTGAATATCGGGGTGATTGCCAAGCGCGGCTGCAAGCGGCTCGGCAAGGTCGCGCGGCTTCATTCCGGCCAGTTTTGACAACACCATGGCCGCATTGGTCGACAGATCGCCATGGGACGGATCGCGCGGCGGCTCAACCGAAATACGCGGCGCGCCGTCGGTTCCCACGGCCGGCGATATTTTCTCGATTTCTACTTTAATTATGTCACGGAAAATATTGAAAACGTTCATTAGGACTCATCATATAAATCGAATAACCGGCGGTGTTCGTCATGCGCGAAACGATCCGTCATGCCGGCGATATAATCGGCCACCAGACGCGCGCGCGCGGTCTCATCGAACGCCGCTTCCGCTTTTTCCCGCCACAGGCTGGGCAGGCAATCCGGCTCTTCCAGCAACAGCACGAACAGATCCGTCACCACCCGGCGCGCCTTGCTGGTCATGCGGTTGACCTTGTAGTGCCGATACATGCGCTCGAACAGGAAGCTTTTCAAGGCCCGGTTGCGGGCATCCATGTCGTCGCTGAAGGCCACCAGCGCGCGTTTTCCGGCACGCACATCCTCGACCGAACGGGGATTGCTTTCGGCGAGACGCTCCCGGGTTTCCGTCAGCACGTCATTAACCATGGTGTCGATCATGCGCCGGACGGTTTCGTGGATGATGCGGGCCAGTTCGAGACCGGGATAAGCGGTCCCCACCTGATCGATAATCGGCCCGACCAGCGGCACGTCGGCGAGATCGTCGAGGGTAAACAACTCGGCGCGCAGCCCGTCATCAAGATCATGGGAGTTATAGGCGATGTCGTCGGACAACGCCGCAACCTGGGCTTCCATCCCGGGCCAGCTGTGCAGCTCGAGATCATGAACCCGGTGATATTCGGCAACCGCCCAGGGCAAGTGGTCGGCCGCCCCGTCGGGAGTCTTCAGCAAGGGTCCGTTATGCTTGGCCACCCCTTCCAAAGTCTCCCAAGTCAGGTTAAGCCCGTCGAACTCGGCATAGCGCGCTTCGTTATGGGTCACGATGCGCAGAGTATGCCCGTTGTGATCGAACCCGCCGAAGGGCCTCATCGCAACCGCCAGCGCTTCCTCGCCGGCATGGCCGAACGGGGTGTGGCCGAGATCGTGGGCCAGAGCGAGCGCCTCCGCCAGATCCTCGTCGAGCCGCAGGGTTCGGGCCAGCGACCGCGCGATCTGGGCCACTTCGAGACTGTGGGTCAGGCGCGTCCGGTAATGGTCGCCCTCGTGATAGACGAACACCTGGGTTTTATGCTTGAGCCTGCGAAACGCCGCCGAATGGATGATCCGGTCGCGGTCGCGCTGAAATACGGTCCGGGTCGCGCTTTCCCGTTCATCCCGAAGCCGGCCCCGGCTGTGCGACGGGTCGCTGGCATGGGAAGCGCGGTCGCGCAATGTCAGGTTTCCTTTCGACGAATTCGTGGCGACCGCATTCATGGCCGCAACCTAACGCGCGCCGGAGTCCCGCGCAATGCGGGTTCGTTATGATATCATCCGGAAAAAGCGTTGATCGAAAAGAAGAAATCGTACAGTACAGATTAATAAAATTAGTTAATAAAATTATGTAAAGACCTATTTTAATTTACTTTTTAGTTTTCTGTTATTACCTTGTGACTGGATTTTCAAATGTTACAGTTTCGACTTATCTCATTGTGTTGTAGTTTGGGAGTT
>JAYZAW010000198.1:0-6899 GCA_036339495.1 Pseudomonadota bacterium
GTAGCACATGGATCGTAAGAGTTTCATCTCGTCGCTCCCCACGTCAGGTAAGAAATAATCTATGATAATTTAAGTAATTTTTCAATAAATATTTAAAAAACATTAACTAATACTGTTAATAATTAATTAACCATAAAATTAAAATATATTATACTCCTCGAATTCTGGCGATGATCATGGCGGGATCGGCCGGGGGGTCATTCTCCCGCCAGGCGACATGCCCGTCCGGGCGGACCAGAACCAGTTGGCTTTGATAGATTTCGGCGAGGGCGTCATTGTCGATATCGTGGATTTGCAAGGGAACGCCGCGCGCCGCGGCGGAATCCAAAAGCCCATCCGCGTCCGCCGGCGACGGGCCGAAGCGCAACAGGATAAATCCGTCGCCAAACAGATCGAGGATCGATTGCTCGTCGGACAGCCAACCATGGGGCGCGCGCGTGCCGGGCCGTGCCGACGGCGTGAAACTCAGCGGGCCGTCGGGCGGCGGCTTGGTTCCGTCGGGCACGCAGACAGGCGAGTTTTCATAACAATATTGCGTCTTGGTAAATTCATTCACGGTGAGGCGTTGCAGACGGTGATTTTCCACGGTTGTCGCGTTGAGATTGTCGACCGGCAGGAATCCCGTGATGTCCGTGCTGCTCGGCAAACCGGTGATCGCCCGGTAGGCGTCGGTGGAAACGCCGACATTGCGCGTCGCAATCGGCAGGCATTCCGTTTCATAGGACGACAGCAGCTTGGGCCCACCCCATCCGTTCAGCATGGCGGCAAGTTTCCAACTCAGATTGACCGCTTCCCCGATGCCGGTATGCATGCCCATGCCGCCCGTGGGAGAACATTGATGGGCCGCGTCGCCGGCAATAAACACCCGGCCCTCGCCATAGTGCCGGGCGACGAAATCGCTCCGTTGCCAGGGCAGCACCGATATCGGCTCATACGGGAATTCGGTTCCGGCCGCCCGGCTCAGATAGGCGTCCACGTCGATATCGGGACTGTCGTCGTGGAACACCGTCAGGCGCCACAGCGCATCGCCGTCGATCGGGATCAACTCGCCCCAGCAGCCGGTCTCGTCGATCAGGCGGTAAAACCGGGCCCAGCCGATGTCGTGCATCGTGGCCAGTTCGGGGGATTTGAAAAAGATGTTGATGCTGTTGGCGAAGGTGCCGAGTCCGTCCAGCTCGATCCCGAGACCCTCGCGCACCACGCCGCCCGGTCCATCACAGCCGACCAGATACTTCGCGGTGATCGTGTTTTTCTCGCCGGTCAGCGTGTCGGATAAACGCGCCTGAACGCCGGCGTCATCCTGAGTGAATCTCTCCAGCCCCGTGTTGTAACGCAGCGCCACGCTGGGTAGCGATTTGGCGCGGGCCACGATGATCGGATCGAAATAGGTCTGCGGACAATGGCTGGTGGCCTCGGCGGTGAACCGATTGCGGTCCCCTTCCGCGTAAGACGGGATTTTAAACCGTGACAGCTCGCGGCCCCGGAGATTGGTGACATATACGAAATCCAGCGGATGCGTGGTCGACCAGACCGCGTTTCGGACCTGGTCCGCAATACCCCAGCGGCGGCAGAATTCCATGTTGCGGGCGCTGACCTGGCTCATCTTGGGCACGGCCACGTGACCGTCGCGCTTTTCGACCACCACGCAGTCGACACCGCGCAATCCCAAATCGACAGCCAAGCTCAGCCCGACCGGCCCCGCGCCCGCGATCAGTACCTGCGTCGCATTATGGTTGTTCAATATAGCGCCTCGAATATTTCCACTTTCACCGGGCCACCCCGATAAAACGGGCAGTTCGACAGCGCCACCAGACAATTCATCTCGGCCTCGAACTCGATATAGTCGCCCGGCTTGGACACGCCGTCGTCCAGCACCCAGCAGCGGTTGGCGCAGTCGTGATGGTAGTTCATGAACAGGTCCATGGTGTCCGGAACATCCTCCGGCAGCAGGCCGTGAGGCGCGACGGCGGCGGAAATAATCTCGTGACAGCCGTCCTTGCCGACCTGGCCCATGCGCTCGTACAGCACTCGGTTGCACATGCGGCCATGCACGTCATGCATGCCTTTGGTTTCCGGCGTATCGGCGGTGATCCGCATCATTGGATTGTTGATGGTCGATATCAGGCGATCGCCGACCACAAGATGATCGCGCGGATGAAACGCGCCGTCGATGATCACCCCGGCCGCCGAACGCGAATAGGAACACGACAGCTTTTCCCGCAAATTATCGCTGTTGAATAGCGCCATATCGACGACCTGCAATCCCGCGAGGTCGGTCACCCGAATCCGCCGCCCGGCCTCGATCGTGACCGCGAGGCCGCTGCCCAGCGGCAGAGTTTTTTCGAACGTCGGTTCCGGCGGTTCGGTTTCAGCCATCGTCTCTCAGCACCTCGATTTTCATGGGCTTGCCGGGAAAATACGGGCAGTTCGACATCGCCACCAGACAATCCATCAGCGCCTCGAACTCGATATAATCGCCCGGCTTTGAGACGCAATCGCCGATCACCCAGCGTCCCTCGGCGCAATCATGGTGGTAATTCATGAACAGATCCATGCAGTCGGGGATGTCCTCGGGCAGCAGCCCGTGCGGTGCGATGGCGGCGGCGATGATCTCCTGGCAGCCGTCCTTGCCCTCCTGGCCGTAGGCCTCGTAGAGATGCCGATTGCACATCCGGCCATCCACCCCATGCACGCCCTTGGGCTCGGGGGTTTCTTCCACGATGCGCATCATCTCCCCGTAAATTGTCGACCGCAAAATGTCGCCGGCCAGCAGCTTGTCGCCGGGATAAAATGTCCGGCCGGCCTCGGGGCGATAGCGCGACCGCGAATAGGGCAGCGACAACTTTTCGCGCGGGTTGTCGGCGTTGAACACCACCATGTCGATCACCTGGCCGCCCTCAAGGTCCGTCACGCGAAGCCGGTCGCCGGCTGCAACCGTGATCGCGACGCCCGTCGCGGGCGCGAGAATTTGTTCGGTGATGGTGTGCAAATTTATCCTCCCGTGAGATTAATCCAAATACCCCGCGTCGCGATAGGCGGCGGCGGCGCCTTCATGCAGAGCGACACCGCCATGTTCGAAGGCGTCCGCGCCATCGCGCTGCAATGGATCGAACAACGCCGGCAGTCCGTGGAAAAGGGGGTTGAGGAGTTCCAGGTCGTGGGCGTGTTCGCACATAGAATTAGCCACGTAGTGGACCATGTCGCGGTTGGCCCTCGCGTGGGTGACCAATACGTTGAGCACGCCGATCTGGTCGCAATCAGTTTCCAAACCCCGCAGCGCGCCGCCGCGCATGGTCACGCGCCGGTAATAGGGCACGGCGGTGAGCAATCGTTCGATCTGATCGTCCGCCATGGGCAGCACGGCGATATCGACCTTCTGGCTGAGCTCGGTCATCACCGCGTTGGGGATCGGGCATTGGAACTGGGCGTCGACATCACCCGCGACCAGCGCGTCCGCGCCGTCGGCGAAGCCAAGCCAGGCCGGTTCGAAATCGTCGAACGACAGTCCCAGCGCGTCAAACATGGTCCGCACATGCTGGGTCATACCGGAATGCTCGAGTCCGACCGCAACCCGCTTGCCTTTTAATGCCGCTATGTCCGGCAACGCCGCATCGGCCAGCGTTACGAAGAACAGCGGCCCCGCATTGAGCGGCGCGACCATGCGCAGATCAATCGGGTCGGCGAAGGGCGGCGATCCGGTTCTGGCGCGCCCGATCCAGTTCGACGCCATGCAGCCGAAATCGAGCCTGTCTTCCTCCAGGCCGATCGCATTGCCCACGCTGGCCGTGTCGGCGGTTTCCACCACCACCTCCGTGCCGTCGCCGGCCAGGATCGCCGCGATGGCGGCGCATTGGGTGAAAAACGTGCCGCCCGGTTCCGATGACCCGATCCGCAGCGTCATATGGAAAAACCACCGAGCTTGGTTTCGAGATATTCCTCGATGCCGTCGCGGCCGCCTTCACGGCCCAGCCCGCTATCCTTCATGCCGCCAAAGGGCGCGGCGGCGGATGTCGGGTTGATGTCGTTGATCCCGATGATGCCGAAATTCAGCCCCTCGAACATGCGCATCGCGCGCGACATGTTCTGGGTATAGACATAGGCGGCGAGCCCGTAATGGGTGTCATTGGCCATGGCGAGGGCCTCGTCCTCGTCGTCGAAGGCAATCACCGGGGCCACCGGGCCGAAGGTCTCCTCGCGATAGATGCGCATTTCCGCCGTCACGCCCGACAGCACCGTCGGCGCATAGAAAAATCCGCGGTCGAGCCCGCCATCGGTCAAACGCTGCCCGCCGCAGACGATTTCCGCGCCCTTGGCCGCCGCGTCATCGACCTGGGCCGCCACCTTGTCCACGGCGGTCTGATTGACCAGCGGGCCGATGGTGATGCCGTCTTCCAGCCCGCTGCCCGCCTTCATCCGGTTGACGCGTTCGTCCAGCGTGCCGACGAAATCATCGACCAGATTGCGCTGCACCAGCATCCGGTTCGGGCTGATGCAGGCCTGGCCCGTGTTGAGGAATTTCACCAGCTGGGCGCCCTTGGCCGCATGGACCGGGTCGGCATCGGCGAAAACCAAAAACGGCGCGTGGCCGCCGAGTTCGCAGGACACCCGCTTCATTTCCGCTGCCGCGCGCCCGGCCAGCATCTTCCCGACAGCGGTTGATCCCGTAAAGGTCAGCTTGGCGACTTTCGGGTTCGACACGAACTCTTCGCCGATCGGGGCCGGGTCTTGCGCCGTGACCAGGTTAACCACGCCGGGCGGGAATCCGGCTTCCTCGAAAATCTTGAACATCTCGACGGCGCAAAGCGGGGTCGCTTCGGCCGGCTTGAGGACAAACGTGCAGCCCGCCGCAAGCGCCGGGGCGAGCTTGCGGGTGATCATGGAGATCGGGTAGTTCCACGGCGTGATCGCGGCCACCACCCCGACCGGCTGGCGCAGCGCAATAAAGCGCTGATCGGCCCGCGCCGAGGGGATCGTGGTGCCGTAAACCCGTTTGGCCTCTTCCGAATACCATTGCAGGAAATCGGCGGCATATTGCACTTCGTTGCGCGCCGCCCGGATCGGTTTGCCCTGTTCGCGCGTCATGGTCACGGCAAGCTCTTCCTTGCGGTCCATCATAATTTGCCACGCCTTGAAAAGCGCCCGCGACCGGTCATAGGCAGTCGCCCCGGCCCAGCCGGAAAACGCGTCCGCCGCCGCATCGATGGCGCGCGCGGCGTCCTGCCCGCCGCCATCGGCGACGTCCGCCAGCACGTCGCCATCGGCCGGGTTGGTTACCTCAAATCGGCCCCCGCCGGCGGCCTCTTCCCAGTTTCCCGCGATAAACATCGGCTGTCCTCATGCTATAACTTCATTCCCCACTCAATGCAGTACGTGACCGGTAAAATCAATGGCGGACTAATAGCGCCGGCGACCGGGCGAGCCAGACCGCCAGGATGACGAGTCCAATCGTGATCGCGCCGCCACTGACCAGGAAGCTGGTCTGAAGGTCGAAGGCCTGGGCGATTGCGCCCATGACCAGGGGGATGATGAAGCCCGCGGCCCGATTGACCGTGGTTCGGATGCCGACCGCGATGCCCTGCTGTTCCGGCGTCACGATGCGCGACAGAATATAGAGCGTCAGCGGAAAGGCCAGCCCGCCGCCGACGCCCCAGAACAGCGCCACCGCCAATAGGGGGCCGAACTCGGTCAGCAGCGGCGTGACGGTGATGCCGATGACCGCGATGGCGATCGCGCCCAGCAACACCCAATTGGCTGGCAGGATCCTGCGCGACGGAGCCACCGCCAGGCCGAACAGGCTCGCCGACAATGACCCGGCGGCAAACAGCACCCCGATCAATGTGCCGCTCAATCCGATATTCTCCAGATAGACCGTGTAAAACGAGTGTCGGATGCCATAGATGGTGGTCATCAGAAACGACGCGGCGACGACAAAACCGATCGCCGGCCTCATGGTCATGCGTAAAGCTTCCGTGTAATCGCGCAAGCGGGGCAGCAGGTCTCGTAGAGCGCCTTGGCCGGCATCCGTCGCCGGCGTATCGGTCGGCAGCATCGTTGCCGCGATCAAGATGCCGACGCCGCATAATCCGACCAGGCCGAACGCGCCGAGGGGGCCGATGAAATCCCACGCCAGCCCAACCGCCAGCGGTCCGATAAAATTCCCCATCGTGGTGACCGAGGCGAACCGGCCGATAATCGCGGGATCGTCCCGGGTTAAATGGCTGATACGGGTTTGCGCGCCCATCCAGGCGAGGCCCTGCATGAAGCCCAGAATGAGATTGAGCCCGATCACCGCTTCGATCCAGGGCATGAAAGGATATAGCGGGCCCACGGCAATAATCACCAGGGCGCTGACGATCATGATCCGCCGTGCGCCGAACCGGTCCATCAATGCGCCGCCATGGATCGAAAACAACACCGACAACAACGCCCGCGACCCGACCGCAAGCCCGATCAGAAACGGCGGCGCGCCGAGTTCAATCGCCCAGAGCGGCACCGCGACCGTGGTCATGGGCACCACGGCAAGCGCAAAAAACCCGGCAATATATATTTTGGCGTGAGCGGTCACGCGGACCTCATGGGCAAGTGGGTAGAAATCGCATTCTTCGGAATATTCCGCTTGTTCGACATTAGCAGCATTGCGCTATGCGGAATGATTGATTTATCCTGTCCGTCTAGCTGGCATATTTAGTTTGGCGCGCGGGGCGTTGAACGATCCGGATCGTTCTCGGCGATTTTTGTCGTTCGGGGCCGGTCGAACCGCGATTGTATCAACCGATCGCCCCTAATGATGGGCGATCAGCGAACAGGGAGGCATAAAATCTGCTGACCAACGCAGTCAAATTCACCGATGCCGGCGGCACGATCACGACGCGCGCGCGGCTACGCGACGACGGCGGCAT
>JAYZAW010000199.1:0-3535 GCA_036339495.1 Pseudomonadota bacterium
GGTTCAAATTATCCCGGTCGCCACCGTGCAAAACCGAAAACGCGATCACATTGACGATCAACCCGACGGAAGCGACAGCCAGCATGGGCGTCGCCAGAATCTCGACCGGATCAGCCAGCCGTCGGATCGCTTCGACGAATATCCAGATCGCGATGCCGATCAACGCAAGCGCATTGGTAAAGGCGGCCAGCACCTGGAACCGATGGTATCCGAAAGTGCGTTGAGTGTCGGACGGGTTGCGCGCAATGCGAAAGGCGAACCAGGCAAGCGCCAGGGCGGCGGCGTCGGTCAGCATATGCCCGGCATCGGCCAGCAGGGCGAGCAAGCCCGATATCATCCCGCCGGCCACCTCGAGAAAACGTCAACACCATCACCCAGAACACCCGCCTCTCGCCGGCGCCGTGATCGGGGTGGTGGGCATGTGCCATGTGCTACGCCGGACTGCTCGCCTCGGCTTCGGCGAAAAACCGTTCTAGTCCCTGATTGAACAGTTCCGGCTCCTCGATATTCATGGTGTGGCCGGTATTGGGCAAAATCCAATGTCCACAATTGGGAATCGTCTGCTTCAACCACAAACCGGTTTCCAGGCACGACGGATCCTCGTCGCCATTGACCACCAGAACCGGCATTGGCAACGCTTTGAGACCATCCTCGAAATCCCAGAGCGACGGGCGGCCGCCCTGAACATGACGCATATGCATGGCCGAACCATGGCCGGAATGGGTCGCCAGATTATTGGCGAATTCCTTCCAACCGCGCGGACTCTTGCGCTTGAAAGACAGCCGGCCCGGACCCTGCGCGTATTCGGCGCTGACCTCGTCCCAACCTCGCTGTTCGATTTCGTCCGCAAGATCGCGCGCGAACTGGGAAAACTCCACATGGTCGCGCGGCGGCGAACCGTAGCCACAGCCGGCGACCAGCAGGGAACGCGCGCGCGCGCCGTGGCGTAAGCCCATATGAACCGTGCAAAACCCGCCCATCGACAGCCCCACAATATGGGCGCGGTCGATCCCCAGATGATCCATCACCGCAACGGCGTCGCTGACGGCCTGGTTCTGGCCATAATCGTCGCCACTTTCCGGCACGTCGGACGGCGGATATCCGCGCGCGTTATAGGCCACGCACCGGTAGCGGCGAGAAAAATACCGCATCTGGGGTTCCCAGCTCGTATGGTCGCCGGCGTATTCGTGAATGAACAGGATCGGATAGCCGTCGCCGACTTCCTCGAAATAGAGCTTGAAATCGCCGGATGGAGCATGGGGCATGGCGTATTAATCCTTGATGACGGCAAATTGGGCCTCGGGGGCTCTTCGAAGAACAAATTCAAAAATGGTGGGCCCGGCTTGAAAAAATTTGATCCCTGACCAGTCCCCCTACGCCGAGGCTTCGGGGGACACTCCTTCGCCTAACGATCTCCGGATGGCAAGCCACCCGAAGCTGGAAGAGCGAAGGGTGGTGGGCGCGGCTGGGATTGAACCAGCGACCCCTCGCGTGTGAGGCGAGTGCTCTCCCGCTGAGCTACGCGCCCTCCGAAGCCGCCGCATTTAAGGCGGCGACCCGCCTTGTGTCAAGGAAACCCGCAAAAACAAGCGCCGCGACGAATGGCTGTCTATTTGGTACAATATCGTTCTCGATTTCGGAGGTTTGCCGGCATGAGGGTTATACGCGACGCGTTGCTCGCATCGGGAATTCTTGTCTTGGCCTGCGGCGCGGCGGCCGATGAGCGGTCACCCGCCGATTCCGCTCGTGATCTCGACCTGACGTATCGCGTTTACTATGGCGGGTTCGAGGTTCTGCGCCTTGGCGTCGATATTCGCATGGCGCGGAATAATTACGAAATGGCGCTCAAATTCCGGACCCAGGGTATGATTGGGACGCTGTTTCCATGGACCATGAAGGCGTACGCCAAGGGCGTCGTGAACGGAGAGCGCATTCGCCCCGTGGCGGCCGGCAATCGCAACAGCTGGCGCGGCAAGCAACGCTGGCTTGAGATGCGTTTTCCGGGACGCCGCCCCGTCGTAACCGATGCCCATCCGCCACCCGAGGGTGATCGGCCCAGCCCGGAGAGCCGGCTTGACGCCATCGATCTCGCCAGCGCGGTGTTTGCCATGACCCGCCAATTCGAGCGGGACCGGAGTTGCGGACTTGATCTTCCGGTATTTGATGGCCGACGGCGCTACAATTTGTCTCTCGAGGGTTCAGACAAGGGCGAAATCCGCCGCAACGGGTATTTGATCTATGGCGGACCCGTCGTCAAATGCCGGGTCGGGATGAAACGGCTTGCCGGCTTCAAAACGCGCATCAAAACCTACAGCGGCTGGGGCGAAGGCGACCGCGCGGCCTCGGTATTCATGGGCCGGCCATTCATCGATGGGCCGCCGGTCCCGGTGCGAATTGAACTTCAGACCCGCTGGGGCGACGTTCTGGCCCATCTCACCAAGGCGAAATTGGCGGCGGGCGGGAAATCCCGGGAACTCGCGCACCGAAATTAACCGGAGATTTACCGGTGGCGAGCACGTTTAGCCTGAATAACCCATATGGAACAAGCCTCTTGGCGATCTTAAGCGCTTTGTGGCATGGTCCGCCGCGAACCGCCTGCTCCGACAGCAGGCTCCTGGAGGATTGCTCGGCGCCATGACGGCCCAAAATTCAGCTGCAATTGTGCTCGCCGCCGGTCTCGGCACCCGTATGAAATCGGCCCTGCCGAAGGTTTTGCATCCAGTGGCGGGCCGCGCCATGGTGCTTCATCTGCTGGACCGGCTCGGGGAGCTCAAGTTCGACCGGAAGGTCGTGGTCATCGGCCGCGACACAAAAGCCGTGACCGACGCTGTATCTCCGATCCCGACCGCGATTCAGGATCCGCCGCTCGGGACGGCGCACGCGGTGTTGGCGGCGCGCGACCAGATGTCCGAATTCGATGGCGATGTATTGATTCTGTTTGGCGACACGCCCCTTCTCACCCGGCAAACCATGGAAATCATGCTGGATGCACGGCGCGGTGCGGAAAATCCGGCCGTGGTCGTGCTCGGCTTCCGCCCCGATGACCCGGCGCAATATGGCCGGCTGGTGACCGGGTCCGGCGGCGCGCTGGAGGCGATCGTCGAATTCAAGGATGCGAGCCCCGAACAGCGCGACATTCCGGTTTGCAATGCGGGCATCATGGCGGTCGACGGCAAGCATCTGTTCGAACTGCTGGACGCGGTCGATGACGACAACGCCAAGGGCGAATTTTACCTGACCGACATCGTTGCCATCGCGCGCGCCAGGGGTCTGTCCTGCGCGGTCACGGAGGTCGCCGATGAGCGCGAGGTCATGGGGGTCAACGCCAGGGCCGAACTGGCGATTGCCGAATCCATCATGCAGGAACGGTTGCGCGACGCCGCCATGGCCGCCGGCGCAACCCTGATTGATCCCGCCACAATCTATTTCAGTTTCGATACGGTGCTGGGGCGCGATGTCACGGTCGGGCCAAGCGTGGTGTTCGGCCCCGGCGTCTCTGTGGGCGACAACGTGGCAATCCGGGCGTTCTGCCACA